>DATGDX010000254.1:0-6447 GCA_035310665.1 Mycobacteriales bacterium
CTGGTCGTCAACAAGCAGCCCGGCAAGACGCCACCAACGCCGCCGAGCGGCCGCGGGAAACCGCCCAGTCTGGAGCGCCCGCCAGCGAACCGGCCATGGCGAGCCGACCAGCACTCCTCCGGTTAGATGGATAGCCCTAAGGTCCATTATGCCGATCTTCGGATTATGCCGATGTGGTCGCGGAACGCGTTGTGGCGCGGAGGATTTCGTGCGCGGCAGGTCGGCATAATCAGAGGGCCTCGAGCCAGGCGAGCAGGGTGTCGGGTGGTCGGTAGCGGCCGGCCCGGCTGGCCGATGGTCGCGTTCGGGACAGCGCTTGTTCCTTGAGCTTGAGGTCGGCGTGCAGGTAGATCTGGGTCGTTTCGACGCTGACGTGTCCCAGCCATAGAGCAATCACGCTGGTGTCGATTCCGGCGTGCAGCAGCCGCATTGCGGTGGTGTGGCGCAGGACGTGAGCGGTGACGGTCTTGTTCTGCAGCGAGGGGCACCGGGCCGCGGCGAGCCCGGTGTAGTGGGCGATGCGGTGCTCGATCGCGTTCGCGGCTGAGCGGCGAGCCGCGGCGGGTCGGGAACAAGGGGGTGTCTGGGTCGCCGGCGCGTTCGTGAAGCCAGGCGCGCAGGGCCGCGACGGTGGTCGCGGACAGCGGGGTGATTCGGTCCTTGCGGCCCTTGCCGTGACAGGCGAGATGCGCGCCGGTGCCGAGGTGAACGTCGCGACGGGTGAGCGCGATCAGCTCGGAGATCCGCAGTCCGGTCTGGACGGCGAGCAGCAGCAGCGCATGGTCGCGTCGCCCGGTCACGGTGGTGGGGTCGCAGGCGTCGAGCAGGGCTTCGACCTCGGCGTCCGTCAGGTATGTGATCAGTGCGTGGTCGTCGCGTTTCGGCGGGATCGCCAGCACCCGGGAGAGGGTGTCGGCATGCTCGGGATGCTCGCCGGCGGCGAAGCGGAACAGCGAATGGATCGCGGCGAGCCGCGCGTTGCGGGTGCGGACCGTGTTGCCGCGAACGGTTTCGAGGTGGTCGAGAAACTCGCCGATCAGCGGCGCGTCGAGATCGGCCAGATCGAGCTGCGCCGGTGGGACACCGGCCCGCGCGGCCGCGAAGGCCAGCAGCAGCCGCAGAGTGTCACGGTAGGCGGCGACGGTGTGCGGGCTGGCCTGGCGCTGCCGCCCCAGCCGCTCGGTGAAGAACGCTTGCAGGGTGGGGGCCAGCGCGGTCACGGGCGGCCCGCCAGCTGCGCGTGCAGCCGCTGCCCGGCCAGCGTCAGCAACTCGGGGGAGGCCGACAGGTACCAGTAGGTGCTGGCCGGGTTGATGTGACCGAGGTAGGTGGACAACAGCGTCAACCGGGACTGCCCGTCTTCCCCGGCGGCGTAGGCGTCGAGCATGGAGCGAACCGCGAAGGAATGCCGCAGGTCGTGGATCCGCGGCCGGCACCCGGGCGAGCGTGGCGCGAGTCCGGCGCGCAGGGTCAGGCGATGGAACGTCCAGTGAATTGCAGTAGAGCAGCCGGGTGCCCGCGGTCGAGACGAACACCGCCTCGGTGCCCGACGGCGGGGCCAGTTGACGACGCTGGCGCAGGTAGCGGCGCAGCGCGTCGCCGGTCGTCGGATGCAGCACCAACTCGCGGGTCTTGTCGAACTTCGTGTGGCGCACGACGAGCCGCCCGGCGGCCAGGTCGAGGTCACCGCGGTCGAGCGCGATCGCTTCGCTGACCCGCATGCCGGTCACGGCCAACAGCCCGATCAGCGTGGCGAACGTGGCCCGTCGCAGCGGGGTCCGCAGCGACGCCGTCGCCCTGATCAGCGCGGTGACGTCGGCGTCGGAAAACAGGTAGGGGGTGACGCGCCGGGGCCGCCAGCGGAGCAGGTCGGGCGCCGGCACCTCGTGCGCGGGGTCGACGGTGTGCAGGTAGGCGGCGAAGCCGCGCACCGCGACAACCGAAGCGCCCACCAGCTCACGTCGCCGTCGGCGGGCAGGCGCGCCCACGACAGGGCCTGGTCGACGGTCACCGTGTCCACGCCGGCCTGCTCGAGGTGATCGAGGAACTGGTGGAGCAGCTTCTCCGGGCGCACCAGCCGGTACCCCAGCGCCCGGCGCATCCTCAGGTAGTCGCCGAGCGCGGCGCGAAGCGGGCCGGTCACGACGCACCCGCCGCCTCGACGGGCCAGGGTCGGGCCAGCACCGCGAGCGCGGCGCGGTCGACCTTCGCGTAGATCGCGCTGGTCAGCGCCGAGCGATGCCGCAGCACCTGGCCGACCTCGGCCAGCGAACCACCGGCCCGCAGCAGCTCGGTCGCCGCGGTGTGCCGCAGCCGATGAGCGTAGATCTTGCCGAGCCCGGCCCGCTGCCCGGCGGCGAACACGACCATCGTCACCCCGCTGGTGGTCAACGCGTGGTGCGGGGCGTGCACCCGCACGAACACGCTGCGGCCCTGCGCGGTGGTCGGGCGGCCGCGGCGCAGATAGCCCGCGACCGCGGCCCCCACGTCGGCCGGCAGCGGGAGCCGCTCGACCCGGTTGCCCTTACCGCGCACCACGACCTCGCCCGCGCGCCAGTCGATGTCGTCCAACCCCAACGCGGCGACCTCACCGGCGCGCAGCCCCAGCCGGCGCAGCACCAGCAGGATCGCGTAGTCCCGCCGCCCGGTGGCCCGGCGGCGGTCACAGCTGGCCAGCAGCCGACGCAGCTGGTCCGGCTCGAGCCCCTTCGGCAGGCCGGTCATCCGATGCCCCGCCACCGATGGGACCGCGGCGACCAGCGGTGCCGGCACCTCACCCGTGACGTGCAGAAAGGTCAGCAGCGAACGCAGCACGCACACGATCAGTTTCGCCGAGCCGGTGGCCCGCGGCGGGCAGGCGGCCACCACGAACCCGATCACCTCCGCGCCGGTCAATCCCGCCAGGTCCAGACCGTCGCCGCACACCCGAGCCGCCAGGAAGGGCCGGACCGCCTCCGCGTACCCACGCGCCGTCCGCGCGGTGGCGTTCGCTCAGCAGATAGCCGCGGTAGCGCTCCAGCAGCGCGTCCACCGGCCCCAGCGGCGCCGGCTGCGGTGGCGGCAGCACCCCCAACGACTCCAGATGATCCAGCAGCGGCCGCAGCGCCCGGACCGAGCGATACTCCACATACCCCGCCGCCCGACGCTGCTCGAGATAGCGCTCGATCACCGGCTCGCGCAGGTCGACGACGCCCACCCCCGCGGCCCGCATCCACCCATCCAGATGCGCGACGAAACACACGTGCTGTTCCGCCGAGGACCGCGAATACCCGCGCCGACGCAGCTCCTCGGCGAACCCCTCGACGTACGACTCCAGCGGTCCCCCGACGAACGACCGCAGCACCTTGACCACGACGCACTCCTCTCCACGACGGAGAGGCCAGCGTCACCCGGTCACCGGATTATGCCGAACGACAGTCCACGAAATCCTTCACCGACAACGCGTTCCGCGACCACATCGGCATAATCCGAAGATCGGCATAATGCAGGGTGCAGCGTTGGATCAACGCCTGCCCGCCGAACACCTTCCGGACCGCCTTGGTCAGCGCCTTCGCCCCGTCGATGACGACCAGGATGCCTCCGGAGGCGTCCAGGCCACGGTCGACCAGGTCGGCCAGCAGCCCGGTGACGACGGTGGTGTTCTCGGTGTCGCCCTCGTACAGGCCGACCGGCACCTTCGTCCCGTCGGCTGTGATCGCCAAGGCGACGACCATCAGGTGCTCGCCGATGTGCAGCCCGTCGACCATCAGCGCGGCCACCGGCAGGTTGGACAGGTCCCGGGACAGCAACTCGGCGAGCGCGGTCTCGGTGGCCTTGACGAACCGGCGGGACACCGCCGAGCGCGACGTCGAGCGCGCGTCGGCCACCACCGCCTCGCCCACCGGCTCCTGCGCGTCGGAGAACCGCCGGCAGGCCAGCCCGGCCAGCATCCGCTCCAGCACCGCCTGCCCGAGCAGATCGTCGGCGGCGAACGCGGCGAACGTCTTCAGCGTCACCTCCTGCCCGTCGGTGGTGCGCGCCCGCGGCCGGGACACCGGCACCCGCCGTGCCCCCAACGTCACCGACGACGGCGCGCTCCCGTGCCGGACGACGCGGCGGTCCGGGTCGTGTCGGCCCTTCGCCCCGGCCAGACTCGTGATCTCCGCCTGGATCATCGCGGACATGACCTTCAGCCCGGTCGCCACACTCATCGCCAACAACCCCTCCCGCGCCGACGCCGCGGCCTCGGTCAGCGCCAGCCGCACCTCGTCCGGCAGGTCGGGCAGGTCACGGGCGCGGTCCTTCGACGCGACGCGCAGGGTCGGTATCTTGCTCATGGCGGTCCCCTTCTGGTCGAGCTTCTTGGCGGTTGCCCGACACCTACCATCCGGCAGGCATCAGGCGGGGGACCGCCACTCAAGTCCTACAAGATCCGGGACAACCTCCATCTCGAGTCGGCGGGGTAGCAGGGGTGCGCCGGCGCCGAGCGTGACCGGCGGCGTACTGAACCCAAATCTCGTCGAGCAGGCCCGCGTCCGCGAACTGCGCGGCCAGATCGCCACCCCCGACGACCCACACGTTTCGATCGGCGGCAACCGCGACCATGTCCCGGTGCAGTGGAGACACCGGACCCTGGGCGAACCGGATGTCGCCCGCGACGAGGGGCAGCTGCCGGTGGGTGAAGACCCAGCACGGAACCTCGTAGGGCCACGCCCGTGACCCGTCGTCGCTGACGTTGTGCTCCAGGATCCAACGATACTTAGTGGCCCCCATCACCAACGCCCCGACCGATTCAATAAACCGGTCGTAGGACATCGCGCCGTCGGGAGCGGTCTCGCGGGACAGAAGCCAGGACAAGGAGTGGTCAGGATCGGCGATGAAGCCGTCAACGCTGGAGGCGGTGTAGTACTGGGTGGCCATGCGGCCAGTCTCGCGCAGTGCACCGACGTCGCCCGCGCGCGACACGAGGCACCGACGTCGCCCGGCGCGACACGAGCGAGGCACGTCCGTTGTCGTAAGGGGAGCGGTGCAACAAGATCTGCAGCCACTGGCAGCCATGCGGCAGCGGGTGCGCCCGCCCGCGGCTCGACCTGCAACACTCTCGTCGCATCGGGCGGGGCCTACCCGCGTCGTAGCCGATCGTCACTGCCCATTACATTGCCCCCCATACGGGACTGTGTGACGGAGCGTCAGCGATCTAGTGTGACGATCTGGACGGCCCGTTCTTCACGTGGTCGTCACGTCCCTGGTCTCGACGAGGCGCGATCATGGAGCACAGGTGGACTATGAGAGTCTGTTCGGTCTGACGGGTGAGGTAGCACTCGTCACGGGCGCGGGAGCCGGCATCGGCCGGGCGATCGCCGAGCTCTTCGCCTCTGCAGGAGCATCCGTCGTTGTGAGCGACGTCAAGGCGGACACCGCCGAGGCCGTGGCGCTCGGCATTCAGCAGTCCGGAGGGAACGCCGTCGGCGTCGGGTGCAACGTGACTGACGAGGGCGACCTCCAGGGTGTCGTCCGATCGGCGGTCGACCGGTTCGGCAAGCTCACGATCCTCGTCAACAACGCGGGCGGGGGCGGCCCCAAGCCGTTCGACATGCCGATGGACGACTTCCACTGGGCGTTCGAACTGAACGTGTTCTCGCTGTTTCGCCTCTGTCAGCTCGCAACGCCGCACATGGAGGCTGCTGGGCGCGGCGCGATTATCAACATCTCCTCGATGGCGGGAGAGAACACGAACGTTCGAATGGCCTCGTACGGCTCGTCGAAGGCAGCCGTCAACCACCTCACCCGGAACATCGCGTTCGACCTTGGACCCAAGGGGATTCGGGTCAACTGCATCGCCCCCGGAGCGATCAAGACCGATGCCCTTGCGACGGTGCTGACGCCGGAGATCGAGAAGGGGATGGTGCGGCACACGCCTCTCGGCCGGCTGGGCGAGGCTTCGGACGTCGCCAACGTCGCGCTGTTTCTCGCGAGCCCGGCGGCCTCATGGGTCAGCGGCCAGGTCGTCACGGTCAGCGGAGGAGGCAGCCAGGAGCTGGACTGACGGCGTGTCGTGAGACCTCGTCGACGGGATGAGAGTGAGCAAATGTCGGGATTCGATCCTTTCGCCGACTTCCGGATGCACGACCATGTCGCGATCGTGACCGGAGGAGCTCAGAACATCGGCGCGGCGATCGCGCGTTCGCTCGCGGGAGCGGGCGCCAAAGTCGTGATCGCCGATCTCGATGCGGACAAGGCCAAGACGACCGCGGAGTCGATCGCGGAGAAGACCGGGGCATCGACGTTCGGGCTCGGCTGCGACGTCACCTCCGAGGCTGATATCCAAGCAGGCGTCGATCAGACGGTTGTCGCGTTCGGCGGGAGCGACGGCGATTGCCACGACGGCGCAGCAAGACACTCGCGTCGGTTCCGACGACGGAATCGCCGAGCCGGGCGGCACCGCATCCGTCACCCCTGACCCGAACC
>DATGDX010000255.1:0-2152 GCA_035310665.1 Mycobacteriales bacterium
TGCCTCGGCTGGGCACGGCCGGGGGAGCACCCGGCGGGGTGGACCGGCATCGACGGGCGGCTCGGCGCGGTCGACCTGTCGCAGGATCCGCCGCCGGTCGAGGGAGCGCTGGAATGCGTGCGCATCTACGCGGGGTACGCCGGCTGGGGCGCGGCCCAGCTCGAAGCAGAGATCGCGCTGGGCGCGTGGTACGTCATTGACGCCCTGCCCGCCGATCCCTTCGTCACCGCTCCGTCACGGCTGTGGCGTCAGGTGCTACGCCGGCAGGGCGGCAGCCTCGCGCTCGTCTCGACCTTTCCGCCCGACCCCACGCGCAACTGACCGACCCGCGTCAGGTGCCGCTCGCCTGCCGGGCCGCCACCTCGCGGTGCACCATCGCCATGTCCACCGCACGGACCTGCCGCACGAGATCCTCGAGGGCCGCCTGCGGCAGCGCGCCCGGCTGCGCGAACAGGATCACCTGCTCGCGGAAGACCATCAGCGTGGGAATCGAGGAAATGCCGAACATGGCGGCCAACTCCGGCTGCTCCTCGGTGTTGACCTTCGCGAAGACCAGGTCGGGGTTGGCCTCGGCGACCCGCTGGAAGATCGGGGCGAACGTGCGGCAGGGCCCGCACCACGAGGCCGAGAAGTCGACCAGCACCGTCTCGTTGGTCCCGACCACGTCCTCGAACGTGTTCTTGGTCAGCTCGATCGTCGCCATCCCGTTCCTCCTCGCTCCCGCCAATACCTCGCGGGGTATGGAACGGCGAGGGCCGCGACCGCATTCCCGCCCCCCCGTCGACCCGGCCCGTACACTCGGGCAGCGTGACGAGCTTCGAGACCGAGGTCGCCCCGCGGGTCGCTCCGGGCAGCGGGGACGGGGACGGCGAGCGCTTCGCCCACTACGTGCAGAAGAACAAGATCGTGGAGAGCGCGGTCACCGGAACACCGCTCGTCGCTCTGTGCGGGAAGGTATGGGTGCCCTCCCGCGACCCGGGCCGGTTCCCGGTGTGCCCAGAGTGCAAGGAGATCTGGGACTCGCTCCCGAAGGGCGAGGACGCCTCCTGACCGATCCGGGCATGCCCGCGCTCACGGACCTCTCGTCGGCGCGCGGCGGCCGATCACCCCGGGCAGCGCTGCCACGCCTCGGATGCCGGCCTAGGTCCGGCTACGTGTAGAGCATGTCCGCCGGAACCTGGTACGACGTGAGAGCCGTGACGTAGTTCGCCCGCTCGAACGCCGCCGGGTCACTCGCCGCCTTCTGCGACGCGCTGCCGCGCATGTCGCCGACCGACGCGTAGTCGTGGTCGGCCATCCACTGGCGTAGCTCGGCCTCGATCTGCCAGAGGTGCTCGGGCCCCTGCCGCAGCAGCACCGACGCCATCATCGCGACGTCGGCGCCGACCAGCAGCACCTTCGCGACGTCCGCCGCGGTGTGCACCCCGGACGTGGCCGCGAGCGAGGCGTCGAGCCGGCCGCGGAGGATGCCGACCCACCGCAGCGGCAGCCGCAGGCTCGCGGACGTGGACAGCTCGACCCGCGGGATGACCTGGAGCGTCTCCACGTCCAAGTCCGGCTGGTAGAAGCGGTTGAACAGGACCAGGCCGTCCGCGCCGGCCAGGACCACCCGCCGGGCCATCTCGGCCAACGACGAGAAGTACGGCGACAGCTTCACGGACAGCGGCACCGAGATGGCGTCGGCGACGTCACGCACGATCTCGAGGTACGCCGACTCGACCTCCGCGCCGGACCGGTGCGGGTCGGTCTGGACGGCGTACAGGTTGAGCTCGAGCGCGTCCGCGCCGGCCAGCTCGAGCAGCTTCGCGTACCGCGCCCACGACCCCGGGGTCGTCGCGTTCAGGGAGGCGATGACCGGGATGGTGAGCGTCCGCTTCGCCTCCTCGACGAGCCGCAGGTGCGCGTCGACGGCGTTCTCCGCGCTCGACACCGCCGGATACGGCGTCACGCTGTCGTGGAAGGCGCTGGTGCCGCGCTGGAGCACGGCGTGCAGCGCCAGCGACTCCGCGACGATCTCCTCCTCGAACAGGGAGGGCAGCACGACGGCGCCGGCGCCGGCGGCCTCGAGTTGCCGCAGCGTCTCGATCCGTCCGGTGAGGGGGCTGGCCGAGGCGACCAGCGGCGAGCGCAGGAACAGCCCGAGATACCGGGT
>DATGDX010000256.1:0-3031 GCA_035310665.1 Mycobacteriales bacterium
CGCCGCGACGGCGAGGAGCGCGACATCCTGCTCGGGTTGGCCGCTGCCGAGGAGCGCCACGCGGCGCACTGGGAGCGCCTGCTGGGTGATTCGGGACCCCCGCGGCGCGGGCCGAGGCTTCGAACGCGCGCGCTGGCGCTGCTCGCCCGGCGGCTCGGGTGGGTCTTCGTCCTGGCGCTCATCGAACGGGCCGAGCGCCGCTCACGCCCCGAGCACCCGGACATGCCACCGTCCATGCCGGCGGACGAGCTGATCCACAGCGAGGTGGTGCGAGGGCTGGCGGCGCGGGGCAGGGCGAGGCTGTCCGGCACTCTGCGGGCGGCCGTGTTCGGCATCAACGACGGCCTGGTCAGCAATCTCGCGCTCGTGCTCGGTGTGATCGGCGGCGGGGCGAGCACCACGACCGTGCTGCTCACCGGGCTGTCCGGACTGCTCGCCGGGGCGCTGTCCATGGCCGCCGGCGAGTTCATCTCGGTGAGCTCGCAACGTGAGTTGCTGGCCGCGTCGACACCGGGCCACGCGGCCGCCTCACGGGTTCCCGAACTCGACGTCGACGCCAACGAACTCCCCCTCGTGTACCGCGCGAGGGGGATGCCCGCGGACGAGGCCGAACGCCACGCGGACGCCGTGCTGCGCGGCGGCCCCGCGGGGTCGGAAACGGTGAGTGCCCGCTCCGAGCACGCCGACGTCGTCGGCAGCGGGATCGGGGCGGCGTGGTACAGCTTCCTGTTCTTCAGCGTCGGCGCGCTGACACCCGTGCTGCCGTTCCTGATCGGGCTGCAGGGTGCGGTCGCGGTCGCGGTGGCCGCGGTGCTCACCGGACTCGCGCTGATGGCGACCGGCGGGACGGTCGGTGTGCTCTCCGGCGGGCCGCCGCTGCGGCGGGCGTTCCGCCAACTCGCGATCGGTGCCGGGGCCGCGGGAGCGACCTACCTGCTGGGGCTGGCGTTCGGGGCGACGGTCGGCTGAGCCGTGCCGACTCCGGCTCCCGCTCCCTTCACGTCGGGAGCCTCCAGGCAAGCAGGCCGAACAGGACGCCGAGGGCGTTCGTCGCCCAGTGCATCCCGGCGCTCGCGAGAACACTGCCGCTCCGGCGGCGTAGCTCGCCCGCGACGAGGCCGCCCAGGGCGGTGAACGCGACGGTGCCCAGCACGACGAGCACGGTCGCCGGCACACCGCCGCCGGGAGCCACCGCGCTCAGTCCGCGATTGGCGGACGTGAGGGTCAGCGACGGCAGCACGTGCCACAGTCCGAACAGCGAGGACGAGACGAGGAGGACGCCCACCGTCGACATGTGCCGTGCCAGCATCCCCCACAGCACGGACCGGAAGGCCACCTCTTCGACAACGACGGTCCCGAGCGGAATGACGAGGAACGCGGTCACCAGCGTGGCGGGCAGGCCCGCGTGGTACCTCGTGTCGAGGAACAACGGACGCGTCGCCGGCGTGAGCACACCCACCAGGTAGACGGCAGCGACGACGAGGATCGCTCCCGCCGCCCACAGACTACCCGACCGAAATGAGTCCCTGCCCAGCCCGAGTTCTGCCCAGGTCAAGCCGCGGCACCGCGCAACCGTGAGCAGCCCCGCGGCCGCCAGCACGCTGAGCCATACCGTCCGCGACGGCAGCGCATGCCGGACGACGTTGAGGAGCACGAGCGCCGCCACCACGAGGACCGTGTCACGGACCGCTGCTTGCCGGTGCGCAAGCCTCTCCTCAGCCGCGACGGCGGACGTCCGGAGCGGAGCGACCGGAGGCCCACACACCGCCCCAGTATGACAAGGACGACCAGCCGTGCCGGCGGGGGATGCGGCGAACCACGACGCGGGCCGACCGCCACCGGCTGCTGCGGCGGCGGTCGACCGGCGATTCGGCTCGATGACGCGGCACGCGTCGATCACATGTTCGGCATGCCCCCCATGCCGTCCTCCATGGACGTGACGGTCACCACGAACGGGCGCATCATCTCGGTGTCCTCGTGCTCGAGCACGTGGCAGTGGTACACGTAGCGACCGGCGAGGTCGAACCGGATCGCCACCCTCACCACGTTGCCGGGGTCCACCCGGATGACTTCGTTCCAACCGTGCACCTCGTGCGGCTCGTACGTCCTCCCGACCGGGTCGGTGTCGGGCACGAGCGGTTTCGACGTGGTGCGCGTGTCCGGGTCGTAGCTGTTCCGGTCGCCGTCCTCGAAGATCAGCTGCCCGGCGTTCGCGTCCAGCGGCTGGAACGTCGACTGGTGGATGTGGATCGGATGTGTGTCACCCGTGGTGTTGACGAACGTCCACAGCTGCCACTGCCCGAGCTGCGGACGCAGCGCGATGTGGTCGTAGAACGAGACCCGGGTGCTGGAGGGCGCGCAGTCGTTCGCCAGCCACCCGTCCACCCGAAACGTCGTGGGTGCCGTCTCACCGGGCAGTTGCAGCGAGATCTTGCCCTCGGGGTCCGGAACGATCTCCTGCACGTAGAGGTGCCCGGGAGGAGAAGTCTCGGCGAGCAGGATCGTGCGGTGCGCGTGCTCCCCGATCGGCAGTGTCGGCGGTTCTCCGGGTGCCGCCGCCGGCGCGTCGTGGGTGAGCCGCCGGAACGCCGGGTTCAGCTCGGCGGCGGCCGCGTTGGTGAACACCGAGCGCGCGACACCGCGCGTGGAGGCGTCCGGGTCGATGTCGATCCGGAACACCCACGGGTAGGGGTTGCGACCGGGGCGGTCGCCGTCCGGCATCAGGCTGGCCAGGTCCGGCGGGTCGTCGCCGCCGAACGGCGCCTGGGCCGAGTTCACGACGTACAGCTGAGTGCCCCGCGGAAGCCCGGTGAGGTCGACCAGGACGTCGAACCGTTCGGGCGGCGCCATCGTCAACGCCTCGTTGTCGGCGAGCTGCCAGGCTCGCCACAGCAGCCCGCCGTCCGTGCCGATGACGAGCACGCGGTCCTGGTGTGGTGTGACGACCGGGCCGTTCGCACCCGGCTCGACGGTTACCAGGTGCAACCGGTAGGCGCGGGCGTTGGATCCGTTGAGCAGCCGCAGCCGATAG
>DATGDX010000257.1:0-6975 GCA_035310665.1 Mycobacteriales bacterium
AGGCCGGTGTCCCGTCCGCGCTCGCGTGTGCGCCGTCGGCGAGCAGCAGCGCGAGCGTGGACACCAACGCCAGGGAGAGCACCCAGCCCCCGGCGAATGCCCACGCACGCGGCACCCCGTCCGCAGCGACCAGCATCACGACCGCCGCCACGATCGCCAGTGGGCTCAGTGCGACGCCGACGCCGAAGGCGAGAACCTCCCCGATCGCCTGACCCGTCATCGGAGAAGTTTCGTCCGTGACCGCGGGCCGGCGTTTCCGACCGAGACCGCCGTGCGGGGGTTGTGGTCGTGCGCCGCCCCGGAAACGGCGACAGGCTTCGACCGCTCGCTCATCGGGCCGACGGCCGGCCGGCGCTCCCGACCGGGCGCGAAGTTGCAGGCGAGCTCCGTCAAGAGCCGGCTGCCGAACCCGGTCGGCCCCCTGGGGATCCACCGCCGCGCGGCCTCCGCCTGGGCGGTTCCGGCGACGTCGATGTGCGCCCAGGGGGTGGCGTCGACGAACTCCTCGAGGAACAGTGCCGCGGTGATCGACCCGGAGTTCGGTCCGCCCATGTTCGTCAGGTCGGCGGCCTCGGAGTCCAGCTGCTTGCGGTACTGACGGATCAGTGGCAGCTGCCACACGGGCTCGTCGACGGTGCTGCCGGCACGCCGGGCGTGCTCGATGAGTTCGTCGGAGTTGCCCATGATCCCGGCGACCTCGGTGCCGAACGTGCGCAGGCAGGCGCCGGTCAGCGTCGCGATGTCGACGATCGCGTCGACTCCGTCCTCGACCGACAGCGCGAGCGCGTCGACCATGATCAGTCGACCCTCGGCATCCGTGTTGAGCACCTCGACCGCCTTGCCGTTGCGCATCCGCAGCACGTCACCGAGCTGCATCGCCGATCCGGACGGCATGTTGTCGGTGCACATCAGGTATCCGGTGACGCTCGTACGACAGCCCAGCTCGGCGAGGACGCTCATGGCGGCGAGAATGGCTCCGGCACCCGTCATGTCGTTCTTCATCGCCGCCGCACCCCATCCGGGCGAGATCGTCCTTGTCGACCACCTCGACCTGCAACGAGGCCTGCGGCCCCAGGTGGAGCGCGACGTCCGCCATCCGCCGCGCGGTGAGCATTCAGCACCAGCCACACGAGCAGCAGGATCACGGTGTACGGCAGCATCAGCGCGATCACCGTGCCGATGGCAGCGTCCCTCTGGTACCGCTGCGCGATGGTCACGATGAACGGGAGATAGACCATGAGCGGGGTCAGCACGTTCGTCGGCGAGTCGCCTATGCGGTACGCCGCGAGCACGGTTTGTGGGGTGACGTCGAGCCGGGCGAAGGTTGGCACGAACACCGGCGCGAAGATGGCCCACTTCGGGACCACGCCCGGCAGGATGAAGTTCAGCACGACGATCACCAGGATCATCGCGAGAAGCAACAGCAGGGTCCAGGGGCGGACTGAAGGCGCCGATCCCGAAGCGCCCGGGGCTGACCGCCACCAGGCCGCCGGACACCCCGCTCTTGGCCGGCAGGCCGACGCGCAGCAACCACTCGCCCGCGAAGTCGTACCTGCCGCAGGCCACCATCATCGTGAGCACCTGCGCCGCGACCGACTCGTCCACCACCCCGGCACCGGTGACCGGGCTGCACCCGCCGTTGCCCAGACCCGGTTGCGGTCGCCGGTGCTGCGCTCGGAGCGCAGCGTCTGCTCGTCGACCTCCAGGTCAGGCCCGGCGAAGGCGGACAGCGTGGCGAGGATCCGCCCGATCCGCTCGGCAGCACTGGCGCCGGGCGCGAGCGCGGCGGTCACGATGGCGCCCGCATTGATCATGGGGTTGGCGGGCCTCCCGGTCCCGGGCTCGAGGCTGATCGCGCTGAACGCCTCGCCGGTCGGCTCGGCTCCGACGTGCCGGTGCACCTCGTCCATCCCGAGTTCGGCCAACGCGAGCGCGTAGACGAACGGCTTCGACACCGACTGGATCGTGAAGGCGACTCGGCTGTCGCCCGCCTCGTGCACGGTGCCGTCCACGTCGGCGAACGCCAGCCCGAACCAGCCGGGGTCGGCGCAGGCCAACGCCGGGATGTGATCGGCGACCCGGGCGGAGTCGTCCCGCCGGAACCGCTCGACCAGCTCGGCGAGCGCAACCCGCACGGGGTCCGTGTCGCCGAGCGGAGGGAAGGACGGCGTCACCGGGCGTGCAGCTGTCGCCCGCCATCCGCCGCCCACTGCGCGCGCACAGTACGCCGTACGTTCTTGACGACGCGCAACTGCAGCACGATCCCGACCGCGGCGAGCAGGATGTAGAGCAGCCACCACCCGGTGGAATCGTCGATGCGCGAGACGACGGCGGCGGAGTCGAGATCGTCCGCCGTCAGCGAGCCGGTGAGCAGCATGATCCCGGCCACGGTCGTGCCGGCTCCGGCCAGCGCCGTGAGGACGGTGAGCAGCAGCATGGGCAGGTCGCCGACGATCGCCAGCACCGCGAGGGCCACCCCCGCCAGCACCCCGGCGAGGACGACCACCCAGGACCAGCGGACGTTGAGCGCGACCATGAGGCTCGACCCGAGGACGAAGCCCACCGCGGCCATCGCCAGCACCACCGACACCTCGTAGTACAGGTATGCGATGAGCCCGAAGACCACCGCGACCGCGAACCCGACCAGCCAGGGCAGCACGCCGACCAGAAACCCGTCGCCGGTCAGCCCGTCGACGATGCCCGCGCCGAGCAGGAACCCGGTGAAGGCACCCCACGCCGGTATCACCAGCCGCATCGTGAGATAGCCGCGGAAGCAGAACAGGGCCCCGATCGCGATCGCCAACAGGCCCAGCAGCACGTCGCGCATGGTTGTCGCTCCAAACTCGAGGCGGCGAGTGTCCCGTGCAGCGTCTGCGCACGCCGGGGCGGCGTCACCATCTCCCCTGGGTGAACAGCGGCGCTCGGCCTCGACGTCATGGAGGTCGGGCGAGTACGACGACGGGCGGCGCCCCGCGACGCCGCAGCCACGACGAGGAGGCCGGTGTGACCCGCCGCGCCTACGAGGTGCGGCTGCGCGGGACCCTCGGCCCGGCCGCCCGGCAGGCCTTCGTCGACCTGGACATCGATGTCGAGCCGCCCACCACGGTGCTCTCCGACGAGCTGGACCAGGCGGACCTGCACGCGCTGCTCGACCTCGTCCGCGCGCTTCGCCTCGAACTCGTCGAGATCACGCAGACCGGCGAGCCCGAAGGCACCTGAGCTCGCGGCGGCACGTCCGCGTGGCGGTCCCTGTCGTGGGCGATACGATCGCCGAAGCTGTCGGCGGGCGCGCGACCTGCGGGAGCAGTGATGGTCAAGTCCGGCGCGGCGGGCCCGGCCCGGCACGTCGTGTGGCGCCCCCGGCTGGCTGCTGCGCTCGACGCTGCCGTCGGCGCCGCTCCCCTCACACTCGTGCTTGCCGGTCCCGGCACCGGCAAGACTGCCCTGCTCGCGGACTGGAGCCGGCGGCAGTCTCGCGCGGTGCGATCGTTCGCGGCCGGGACCCTCGCCGAGCCTGCAGAGTTCTGGCGCACCGTCCTGCACCGGCTTTCGACGGACAGCGACCTGACGGTGCCGGGCGCGTGGCGGCCTGGCACGGCTCCCGAGTTGGTCGACGCGGCGTTCTCCGCCGCACCCGAGATCGCCGAGCCTCCTGTCGTCGTCCTCGACGACGCCGATGCCCTCGTCGACCGGGACATCGGGGCCGGCATCGACCACCTGGTGCGCTGGTGGCCTCGTCGCGTCCGGCTCGTGCTGGCCGCCCGCGGCGAGCCCCAACTCCCGCTGCACCGCTACCGCCTCGCGGAGCAGGTGCGTGAGATCAGTACGCCCGACCTCGCGATGACCCGGTCCGAAGCGGCCGAGCTACTCACCGCCCGCGGTGTCGTCCTGACGGATCCCGACCTCGACGCGCTGATGCGCCGCACCGAGGGGTGGGCCGCCGCGCTGGACATCGCCGCGGCGGCGCTCGCCGCCGGCGCCGACGCCGCGACGTTCCTCGACGGTCTCGCGCGGCCGGGCAACGGTGTCGCCACGTACGTCGCCACCGAAGTCCTCAAGCGCCAGCCGACGGAGGTGCGCCGCCTGCTGCTGCGTACGAGCGTGCTCGAGGAGTTCTCCGGGTCGCTGGCGGACGCGGTGACCGGAGGCGGGGGGTCGGCGGAGCGGCTGGCCCGGCTGGCACGCGACGGCGCATTCGTCGTCGCCCTCGACCCGACGTACACCCGCTTCCGGTGCCACCGGCTCGTCCGAGACGTCCTTCGGTCCATCCTCAGCGAGGAGAGCCCGCGCGCGACCGACGAGATCTACGCCTCGGCGGCGCAGTGGCACCACCGCGTCGGCGACCCGCTCGCCGCGCTGCGCTGGGCGGCGCGGGAGCGCGACCCCCGGCACGCCGTGCGGCTGCTGCTGCACGGCGGGCTGGCCGCCGCACTGGCGCAGGACGTGGACCTGGCGCGGGAGGAGCTGCCCGCGCTGGCCGCCGAGGAGGCAGACGAGGCCGAGGACGCGGCAGCGAGGGACGACCCGGGCGAGGCGGCGGTCCTCCCGTGGGTGCTCGCCGCCGCGACCTGTGACGCGAACGCGGCGCCCGCGGCGCTGGTCGAGCTCACGCCGGTGGGTCCCGGTGCCGATGTGTCCGACCCGGAGCTCGCTCTGGCGGCGTACGTCGCGGAGGTCGTGCTCGCCGGCAGGGCGGGCGCCCACGAGGTCCTCGAGCGGTGCGCGGACCGGCTCGACACCGACCCTGCGATCGCCCGGCAGGCGTCCGGGACGCCCGGGCTCGCGGCCCGCATGCGGCTGCTGCGGGCGCGATGCCGCTTCGCGACGGGGCGGCCCGAGGACGTCGCGCCGCTGTTGCTGCGCGCGTTGCAGCAGGTCGCGCCGGACGATCCGCCCGGCGTGCAGCTGGACATCCTCGCCGTGCTCGCCATGGCCAGCGCCTCCGCGGCCCGCCCGTCGCACTTCGAGGAGGCCGTGTCTCGGGCGCAGGCGTTGCTGCGCGAGAATCCCGGGCTGTCGAGGCCGGTGCCGCTCGACCTGGCGATCGCCCGCCACGCCCACGTGCGGGCCGACTTCGCCACCATGCGCGCCGCGCTGGCGCGGGCGGTCGCCGTCGGGCCGATCTACCCCGACGCGGGGCTCGCGGCCGCCGTCGCCTTCCTGCGCGCGACTCTGCTCGCCGACTCCGGTCAGGTCGCGGCCGCGGAGGCGCTGCTGCGCGAGACCCCGGCCCTGCACGACGCCCGCGCGGGCCTGATCGCCGTCTACGCCTGCTGCGAGCGGGCCGCCCTGAAGACCGCGACCGGGCAGCCGAGCGCGGCGCTGCAGGTGCTGCAGCGGTACGCCGGAACGCCGTACGCGCTGTGCGGGGCAGTGGTCGAAGCGCGCGCGCACCTCGCCCTCGGTGACGTGAATGGCGCGCAGCGGTGCGTCCGCACGGTGCTGACCACGCCCAGCCCGCTGGTCAACCGCTACCTCTTCGTCGATGGGGTGATCTGCGACGCGGAGATCGCGCTGCACCGAGGCGACGACGACGCCGCCCTCGCCGCGCTGCTGCGTGCGATCGACATCGCCGGAGGCGACATCATCCTGCCGTTCGTCCGGGTCAGTGACCCGGTCGCGCCGCTGCTCGCCCGGCACGCCGCGGTCGCTGCCCGGTGGCCGGCCGCGTGGCCCCAGGCCGCCGCTGTGCCCGCCGTCCCGCCTCAGCGGGACGGCGAGGTCGGGCTCACCGGCCGCGAGCGCGACGTCCTCGCGCTGCTCGCCACTCCCAAGTCGACCGCCGAGATCGCCGACGAGCTGTCCGTATCCGTCACGACGGTCAAGACGCACGTCGGGGCGATCTACCGCAAGCTCGGGGTGGGCCGCCGTCGCGAGGCGGTCCTCCGGGCCCGCTCCCTCGACCTGCTGTAACGCCGGCGCGAGCTCACCCGCCGAGCAGGAGGTCAAGGATCTTCGTTGCGTCTAGCGTCCCATTTCCGTCTCGCGCTCCTGAGGACGCCCGAACTTCTCCGAGGAGGATCCGTGTCCACCACCAACTCGTCCACCTCGTCGGAGCGGCGCGAGGGCGCAACTCCCGCCGCCGTTCCCTCCCAGCGCTCGGCCGGGGGGCTGGAGCTGCGGACCGAGCGCCGCTGGTGGGACGTCCTGCTCGGCGTCGTCCTCGTCGTCACCGGCATCATCGTGCTCGGCGACGTCGTGATCGCGAGCGTCGTCTCCGTGCTGTTCCTCGGCTGGACGCTGCTGATC
The DNA here is from genome assembly GCA_035310665.1 of Mycobacteriales bacterium. Classification (GTDB taxonomy): domain Bacteria; phylum Actinomycetota; class Actinomycetes; order DATGDX01; family DATGDX01; genus DATGDX01. The sequence continues at coordinate 6,250 of DATGDX010000257.1, forward strand.
GGCGGCATCGCCGCGGTCGTCCTCTCCCTGGTCCGCGTTCGCCACGCCGGCGCGTGGATCGGCCTGCTCGGCGGCGCGCTCTCCGTCGTCGCCGGGATCGTCATGCTCCGGAACACGGCGGCCTCCCTGCTGACGCTATCCCTCGTGGTCGGTGGACTCTTCCTGGTGACCGGCATCGTCCGGCTCGTCGCCGCCGTCCAGACGCCCGAGCAGCGTTGGCTGCTCGTCATCTCGGGCGCAGCGAGCGTCCTGCTGGGGTGGATGGTCCTGGAGCGCTGGCCCCTGTCCTCGTTGTGGATCCTCGGCACGCTGCTCGGCGTCCACCTCCTCATCGACGGGCTGATGATGATCATCGTGGGGCGGACACGGGTTGTTCGCCTGCCGGCTGAGGCCGCCTGAGCACAGCGTCCCCGCACGGACTCCCCTCACCCCGCCGTCGCCGTTGGAGGACGCAGGTGTCCCAGCACGTGACCGACCCCCTCGCGGTCGCCGATGTCCTCGGCCCGCTAGACCTGGTGCTCGTGGAGTTCCCCTCGGGGCACGTCGGTCCTGCCGCGTTCGCCCACCTCGTGGACCTGGCGCGATGCGACGTGATCCGTGTGCTCGACCTGGAGTTCGTGCGCAAGGGCCCGGACGGCGAGGTGTCGCGGGTCGACAACGCCGAGGTCGCCGGCGTCGACGGCGTGGAGTCGGTCGTCGGGGCATCGTCCGGCCTCCTCGACACCG
>DATGDX010000258.1:0-2911 GCA_035310665.1 Mycobacteriales bacterium
GGCGGTGCAATTTGACAAGCCGCTTAACTCGTTCGGCCCCATCACCCACGTCAACACCTTCCGGGCGCAGTTCGTCGAAATCAGGGAAGGGAAGATGCGCGGGTCGACGCCGCCCCCGGTGAACCCGCTCTAGCCGTTTCCCGCGGGGGGAACGCGCCTTCCGCAACGCGCGCAAAGGCCCGGTCGACTGCGACGGCACGTCTTCGCGGCGGCGCGTGTCGTAGGGTGGCGCGACCAGCCGACCCGAGCGTGTGCTCGCGACGATCGACCGTGCCGGAGTTGTCATGGCTCGCCTCGCCCGTGCGACTCTGCTGTCGCTCGCCGGCACCGCAGCCCTCGTCGTCGGGCTCGTCGCCACCACCGCGACCGACCCCGCGGCCGACCGCGGGAGCGACACCGCAGCCGACAGGAGGCCGCGCACCGCCGCGCCCCGCGCGTGCGCGGCCCCCGTGGCCAGCACGACCCAGCCCGGCTACGCCATCGCCGACCCGCGCTGCGACGTCCGCACCGGGGCGCCCTTCGGGCCGCTGGAGGACGGGAATGGTTCTGCGATCTCGACGACGTACACGGGCATCGCCGCGGGCTCCGCCTACCGCATCGAGGTCCCGAAACGCTGGAACCACGAACTCGTCCTGTTCGCGCACGGTTATCGGGGCACCGGGACGACGGTGTGGGTGGACAGCCCCGGGTTGCGCCGTCACTACATCAGGCGCGGCTTCGCATGGGCCGCGTCGAGCTATCAGACGAACGGGTACGACGTCGGCCACGGCGTACGCGACACCCACGCGCTGATCGGCCTCTTCCGCACGGTGACGACTCGGCGTCCCACGGGCGTGTACCTGACCGGTCAGTCGATGGGCGGGCAGGTGACCGTGGTGGCGCTGGAACGCTATCCACGCACGTTCCTCGCTGCCATGCCCTACTGCGGCGTGCTTGCCGAGACGTCGCTGTTCAGCTACTTCCTGGACGCGAACGTGACGGCGGCCGCGCTGACCGGGACACCGATCCGCTACCCGAGGAGCCGCGAGGCGGGCGCGGCGTACGTCGGCCCCTACGAGACGCAGGTCCTCGCTCAACTGCCGAAACTCGGCGTCTCGCGGCAGTCGCCGGTTCCGTCGACGGCGGCGGGCCGGGCGTGGCAGGCGGCGATCGAGCAGCGCAGCGGCGGCAAACGCCCGGGGTTCGACTCCGCGATGAGCTACTGGAACAGCGGCAGCTTCCCGCCGTTGACGAGGGTGCCGTTCCTGTTCGGCCTCTACCCAGGGCTCACCGGCGGCACGGCCGGCATCGCGCCGGGCAACGTCGCGACCAACACCAGCACTGTCTACCAACTCGACGAGCGGCCCGGGCTCACGCCGGCCGAGAAGGCGCTGAATGCCCGCGTGCTGCGGGTTGCGGCGACCGCGACGGCGAGCAACGACCTGACCGGCATCCCCGCCGCGCGCGGCACCCCGGGGGTACCGGTCGTGTCGGTGCACAGCATCGGAGACCTTTTCGTGCCGTTCTCCATGGAGCAGATCTATGCGCGCCGGGTCGCCGGGCACGGGCAGTCGAGGCTGTTCGTCTCCCGCGCGATCCGGAGCAACGCACACTGCGGCTTCACCGGCCCGGAGCTGCGGTCCGCGTTCGACGACCTCGTGACATGGGTCCGCACGGGACGGCGGGCGGCCGGTGACCACGTGACCAACGCGGCGGCGGTGGCTTCGGCCACGTTCGGGTGCCGGTTCACCGACGGCTCACACCCCGAGTTCCGCGGGGAGCGTTGCCGCAGCCGTGGCGACTAACGAGGGCGACGTCCGGAGGAGCATCGGCCCCGCGCCCGGTCACAGCACTGCAGACCCCTCGTTCGGAACGAACCCCTCCACGACGTACCTGCTTATGATCGGACTTCCTGTCTCGGGCGGGCATTCGACGACCCAGCTCTTCGTGGAGGTGTAGTCGACCTGCTCGCTCCGCGGGGCGGGGGGATTCCACCGTCGCGCCCGCCACCGGGTGACCATCCGCACGTCGGCCCGCGCCCCATCGACCGTGACGTCGAGACTTTGCACCTCTTCCGTCTCGTCGAAGTATCGATTGATGATCGTGGTCTCGTACCACGTCCGGAAGTCGTCGTGGCTGCGCAGCGTGATCTCCGGCATCTGCATGTCCAGGCCGTCGTCCGCCAGCATCGCGACCAGGTGCTCCGTGGGAGCGTGCTCGTCGAGGGCGGCGTACCAGTCGGTCACGAACCGGGTGACCTGCTCACGCGTCAGAGTGACGGTCTCGGTCATCGGATCCTCACGTGCCTGGTTCTCACATCCGCACTCCGCCCGGCTTTCTCGGACACCGGCGACGAGCATGCCCGTTGCCACGGCGTCACGCGACGGGGGAATCCCTGGCGTGCGCACGGAGAGTCCGGGCGCGGCTGGGGTTGGTCAGCGACGCGCCCAGAACGCGCAATGTGTGGGGCCGCGAACCGGTCCGTGGTGGTGGGCTTCGGGGGGACGAGCCGCTGGTACTGCTCGCTCGTCGTGCGGTACGTCGGCCACTGCGGCGTGCTGCCGTTCCCGGAGGGCGATCCGGTGGCGGCGAATTCGGTCCAGTACTGCCGCATCGTCCGGGCCAGCTGCTGCTGCGCTCGGTTCAGGCGAACGGCCCGCGGCGCGGTCGGCAGCTCGAACAGATACTTGAGCTCGGCTGCGTGGTTGGTAGGCCCCGTAGGGGTAGGAGACCGGGGGCAGGAAGGGTTGCGGAGCGCGCCGGTCGGCGAACTCGTACGCATACGTCGGCACATACTAATCAGTTCGTAAGTAGCTGGACTTCGATCTCCTTTTCTGGTTGAATCGGTGCGTGCGGGACAACGACGGCCGAAAGCTCGACCACAAGACGCTGGAGACGCTGCGGGTCCGGGCGGTGCAGCAGATCGAGAACG
>DATGDX010000259.1:0-2992 GCA_035310665.1 Mycobacteriales bacterium
CGTGGTCGGCCTCCAGTGCGTCGAGCACCTCGGGCAGCGACGCGGGGACCTGCGGCACCGCGGCGTGCTCGTCCGGCGGCAGCTCGTAGAGGTCCTTGTCGATCGGCTCGGCCGGCTCGACCTTGTTGCGGATGCCGTCCAGCCCGGCCATGAGCATCGCGGAGAATGCGAGGTACGGGTTGCACGAGGGGTCCGGGACCCGGAACTCGATCCGCTTGGCCTTCGGCGACTGCCCCGTGATCGGGATGCGGATGCAGGCGGAGCGGTTGCGCTGCGAGTAGACGAGGTTGACCGGGGCCTCGAATCCGGGCACGAGCCGGTGGTAGCTGTTCAGCGTCGGGTTCGTGAACGCGCACACGGACGACGCGTGCTTGAGCAGCCCGCCGATGTAGTAGCGGGCCATGTCGGACAGGCCGGCGTACCCAATCTCGTCGTAGAACAGCGGCGAGCCGTCCTTCCACAACGACTGATGCGTGTGCATCCCCGAGCCGTTGTCACCGAAGATCGGTTTCGGCATGAACGTGGCCGTCTTGCCGTTGCGCCAGGCGACGTTCTTGACGACGTACTTGTAGATCATCAACCGGTCGGCGGAGTTGAGCAGCGTCGAGTAGTCGTAATTGATCTCGGCTTGCCCGGCGGTGCCGACCTCGTGGTGCTGCTTTTCGACCTCGATGCCGCACGCGTGCAGCACTCGGCTCATCTCAGCGCGCAGGTCGGCGAAGTGGTCGACCGGCGGGACCGGGAAGTACCCGCCCTTGTAGCGCACCTTGTAGCCGCGGTTCCCGCCGTCCTCGACCCGGCCGGTGTTCCAGGCGCCGGCGATCGAGTCGATGTAGTAGTAGCCAGCGTTCGCCTTGGTCTCGAACCGGACGTCGTCGAAGACGTAGAACTCCGCCTCCGGGCCGAAGTACGCGGTGTCGGCGAGGCCCGTGCCGCGCAGGTAGGCCTCCGCCTTCTTGGCCACGTTGCGCGGGTCGCGGGAGTACGCCTCCCCCGTCAATGGGTCGTGGATGAAGAAGTTGAGGTTGAGCGTCTTGTCGGCGCGAAACGGGTCGATGACCGCGGTGGTCGCGTCCGGCAGCAACATCATGTCCGACTCGTGGATCTGCTGGAATCCGCGGATCGACGAGCCGTCGAACATCAGCCCGTCGGTGAACGCGGCCTCGTCGAAGGAGCCGGCCGGCACGGTGAAGTGCTGCATCACGCCGGGCAGGTCGCAGAAGCGCACGTCGACGAACTCGACGCCCTCGTCCCGGATGAAGCGGAGCACCTCGTCGGGGTTGCTGAACATCCATCCTCCTCGGCTGCGGTCGGCGGCCGCCCCTCAACGTCCGCCCGACCGTAGGTCGCGGGCATTACCACGTCATGTCTCGACTGTTTCGCGCTCGTTACTCACCTCCGTCGCCGCGCCGCGCCGCGGCGGGGCGCGACGGCTAGTGTGACGCATCGTGGCCAGTCGGTGGACGGGGTCGTGGCTCGGCGGCCCGCGTGCCGCCAGGATCGACCTCGGCTACCCCGGCGAGCGCCTCGGGCTTCCTGCGTCGGGGCGGGGCTCGGTGGCCGGTTTCGGGCGGCGGCTGGCGGCGTACGCCGTCGACTCGGTGCTGTCCAACCTCGTCGCGCTCGCGGTCTTCGGCCAGCGCACCGCGTGGGGGATCTTCGTCGTGTTCGCCGTCGAGGTGTTCGTGCTCACCGCGCTCGGCGGTGCGACGGCGGGGATGCAGGCGACCCGGCTGCGCATCGCGCGGCTCGACGGGCGCCCGCCCGGGTGGATCGCCGCGGCCGTCCGCACGGTGCTGCTTCTCCTGCTCGTCCCCGCGCTGATCTGGGACCGTGACCGACGGGGCCTGCACGATCGCGCCGCCGGGACCGTCGTCGTGCGCGTCTAGGGTCGCCGGCTCATCGGGGCGGCCGCGGACCCCGCGGCAGCTTGACGTTCTTCGGCAGCGGGCCCTTCGGCATCGCCAGGTTGCCGGCCGGCAGCGCCTTGAGCCGCTTGTCCAGCGCGTTCACCTGCGCCGGCTTCAGCCTCCGCGGCAGCTTCAGCAGGTGCGTCTGCAGCTTGCGCAGCGGCACCTGGCCCTTGTCGTCGCCGATGACGACCTCGTGCACGGGCACCTCCGCGGCGACCCGGCTGACCCGCTTGCGCTCCTGCGCGAGCAGTCCCGCCACCCGATGCGGCGCGCCCTCCGCGACCAGCACCACACCGGGGCGGCCGATCGCGCGGTGGACCAGATCCTGGTTGCGGGTGAACGCCACGCCCGGGGTCACCCTCCAGTCCCCCCGGGCCGACTGCAGCACCGCGGCCGCGGCCCCCGGCTGCCCCTCGACCTGCGCGAACGTCGCCCGCTGCGCCCGCCGCCCGAACACGAACAGCGCGGCGGTGAACGCGGCGAGCGGGCCGATGAGGCCGTAGAGCACGGGGGAGTCGAGGACGAAGCCGAGCACGACGAACAGCGCGAGCGTCCCGAGCGCGACGGCGGCCAGCAGCGGGACCAGCCGCGGGTCGTGCTTGCGGGTGAGTGCGAACGCGGCGCGGATCTGGGCCAGCCGCTGCCCACGTGCCCGTTTCCTCCCACCCGCCCGCTTTCTCGCTGCCATGCCCCGAGGATACGACGGGCGGCGATCAGCGCGCGGCGAGCGTCTGCGCGTAGAGGCGGCCGGCGCGGTAGGACGAGCGGACCAGCGGTCCGGCGAGCACCCCGCGGAAGCCGATGCCCTCGGCCTCCTCGCGCAGCGCCACGAACTCCTCCGGGGTCACCCACCGCTCGACGGGGTGGTGCCGCGGGGTGGGGCGCAGGTACTGGGTGACGGTGAGCAGCTGGCAGCCGGCGTCGTACAGGTCCCGCATGGTCCGCGAGACCTCCTCGCGGGACTCCCCGAGCCCGAGGATGAGGTTCGACTTCGTGACCAGCCCGGCGTCCCGGGCCCGGGTCAGCACCTCGAGCGAGCGCCCGTAGCGGAAGCCGGGGCGGATCCGCTTGAAGACGCG
>DATGDX010000260.1:0-6179 GCA_035310665.1 Mycobacteriales bacterium
GGTGCTCGGGCGGCTGGTGGACAACGGCAACACGGTCATCGTCATCGAGCACAACCTCGACGTCATCAAGACCGCCGACTGGGTGATCGACATGGGCCCGGAGGGCGGGTCCGGCGGCGGGGACGTCGTCGCCACCGGCACGCCCGAGGACGTCGCCGCGGCGGACAGCCACACCGGCCGGTTCCTCGGCGCGGTCCTCGCCCGCGCCTAGCCTTGGGAGCTAGTGCACGAGCTCGGGCTCCGCGATCGGGTCGAGCACGCGGAACACCGACGCGGTCAGCTCGTCGATCGGGCCCGCCGCGTCCACGGACACCAGCAGGCCGCGCCGGGCGTAGTAGTCGAGCAACGGCCGGGTCTTCTCGGCGTACACCTCCAACCGGTGCCGCATCACGTCCTCGGTGTCGTCGGCCCGGCCCTGCACCGCGGCCCGCGCGCGCATCCGCTCGAGCACCGCCTCGGCGGGCACGTCCAGGTTGATCACCGCCTGGAGGGAGATGTCCACGTCGGCGTGCAGGGCGTACGCCGACACCGCCTGGTCGACCGTGCGCGGGAACCCGTCGAGGACGTAGCCGCCGGCCTTCGACGCCCGGATGACCCGCTCGCGCACCAGCGCCATGATGATCGAGTCGGAGACCAGGTCGCCCCGCGCCAGGACGTCGCTCACGTGCCGGCCGAGCTGGGTGCCGGCCGCCACCTCCGCCCGCAGGATGTCCCCCGTCGCCAGGTGCTCGGCTCCGTAGCGCTCGGCGATCCGCGCCCCCTGAGTTCCCTTACCGCCACCCGGCGGGGCGAGAAGCAGCACACGCATCGAAGTCCCTCCCGGGAGTCGTCGCACCTGGGTGTTCGCCAGGCTGCCGGTCGCCCGCGCGCCGCGGTATGGCCACAGGCTCACGGTCGTCCGGACGTTCTACCGTGGACCGGGTGACCTACGACGCCCTGCTGCTGGTGTCCTTCGGGGGGCCGGAGGGCCCGGACGACGTCCTGCCCTTCCTCCGGACCGTGACACGCGGCCGGTCGGTGCCGGCGGAGCGGCTGGCCGAGGTGGCGTCCCACTACCAGCACTTCGGGGGCGTCAGCCCGATCAACGCGCAGAACCGGGCGCTGCTCGCGGCGCTGCGCGCCGCGGTCGACCTCCCCGTCTACTGGGGCAACCGCAACTGGCACCCGTTCCTCGCCGAGGCGATCCGCGAGATGGCGCAGGCGGGGGTGCGCCGGGCGCTGGCGTTCGTGACCGCGGCGTACATGTCCTACTCGTCGTGCCGGCAGTACCTCGACGACATCGAGGGCGCGCGGCGCGCGGTCGGCCCGGACGCGCCGGTGGTGGAGCGGCTGCGGCACTTCTTCAACCACCCCGGGTTCGTGCGCCCGATGGTCCGGCACACACAGGAGGCGCTCGCGGCCCTGCCCGCCGAGCGGCGCACCGCCGCGCACCTCGTGTTCACCGCGCACAGCATCCCGGTGACCATGGCGGAGGAGAGCGGCCCCGCGGGTGGCGCCTACCCCGCCCAGGTGCGCGAGGCCGCCGCGCTCGTGGCCGCCGGGGTCGGCGGGGGGCACCCGTGGCAGGTCGCGTACCAGTCGCGCAGCGGCCCCCCGTCCGTGCCCTGGCTGGACCCGGACGTGCTCGACGTGCTGCGCGCGCTCGCCGCCTCCGGCACTCCGGCGGCGGTGCTGGTCCCGGTCGGGTTCGTCTCCGACCACGTCGAGGTCGTCTACGACCTCGACGTGGAGGCCGCGGAACTCGCCGCGTCGATCGGGCTGGCGACCACGCGGGCGGCGACGGTCGGGACCGCGCCCGAGTTCGTCGCGATGGTCGCCGACCTCGTCGCCGAGCGGCGCGGGCCGGCGGCGAGCCGGACGGCGGTCGGGCGGATCGGCCCGGCGCACGACACCTGCCCGACTCTTTGCTGCGGCGGGTCCCGCCTCGACCCCCGGGCGGGGTGAGCCCGTGAACGCCGGAGCCGACGCTGGGGACCTGCTCGCCCTGGCCACCGCCGTGGCGCGGGAGGCGGGGGTGCTGCTGCGGGATCGGCGCCCCGCGGGGGACCTCGACTTCGACACCAAGTCCACCCCCACCGACGTGGTCACCGTGATGGATCGGGCCGCGGAGCGGCTCATCGTCGACCGGCTGCGCGAGGCGCGCCCCGGGGACGCGATCCTCGCGGAGGAGGGCGGCGCGCGCGCCGGCGGGTCCGGGGTCCGGTGGGTGGTCGACCCGATCGACGGGACCGTCAACTACCTCTACGGGCTGCCGCAGTGGGGGGTGTCGATCGCCGCGGAGGTCGACGGCACGGTTGTCGCCGGAGTGGTAGTCGACCCGATGAAGGACGAGACGTACGCCGCGGTGCGCGGCGGGGGAGCCACCTGCAACGGCACCACGCTGCGGGTCACCGACTGCACGGAGCTCGGCCAGGCGCTCGTCGCGACCGGGTTCGGGTACGCCGCCGCGCGCCGCGCGGCGCAGGCCCACGTCGTCGGCGCGGTGCTCCCGCGGGTGCGCGACATCCGCCGGCTGGGCTCGTCCGCGCTCGACCTGTGCGCGGTCGCCCGCGGCCGGGTCGACGCGTTCTACGAGCGGGGGCTGGCGCCGTGGGACCTGGCGGCCGGCGGGCTCGTCGCCGCCGAGGCGGGGGCCGTGGTCGCCGGGCTGACCGGGCGGGCCGCCGGCCCGGATCTCGTGATTGCCACGAACCCGGCGCTGTTCGGCCCGCTGCACGACCTGCTCGCCGGCCTCGCGGCCGACCGCGACTGACCGGCCGACCGCGACTGGCCGGCCGACCGCGACTGGCCGGCGGCGGGAGGAACGGCTACGACAGCAGGGCCGGGGCGTCCTCGGCGGCCCGCATCTCGACGTACAGCTCCTCGGCCTCGTCCGCGGTCAGCGCGGCGTCGAGGATCGGGAGGTAGACCGCCTCCTCCTTGAGCAGGTGGACCGACACCAGCGCGTGCAGCCCGTAGAGCACCCGGCGCAGCGCGGTCACCTCGGTGAGCGTCACCGGTCCCGCCGCGAGCGCGTCCGCGAGCGGCGCCAGCTCGTCGGTGAGCGCGCGCAGTCGGCGGTGGTCCTCGATCATCGTGCGGGTGGCGTCCGGGGAGCCGAGCGCCGCGGCGACCGCGGGGTAGAGGACCGTCTCCTCGGCACGGGCGTGGGCGGCCAACTCCCCGCGCAGCCAGGCCAGCACCTCCCGCACCGCCGCCGGCACCCCGGCGTCCGGGGTGTCGGTGACCCGGTCCGCGACGTCGCGGACCGCGTCGACCTGGCCGGCGAAGCGGAGGTGGTCGAGGCGCAGCGGGTCGGTGGGTCGACTCGATCCGGTCATCGGTCCTCCAGCCGGTGGCACCTCGCGAGTGTCCCATGGGCTCGCCCCCGCTCACGACGAGGTGCCGGACGCCGGCGGGACGCGGGCCGCGGGCTCGGTGCCGCAGCGCTAGGCGAGGCGGCGCAGGTGGGTGGCGTAGCGGCGGGCGTTGGCGACGTACAACTCGACCGCGCGGGCGAACGCGTCGGGTGCGACTGCGTCCAGCCTGATCTTGGCGGGTACGCCGAACGCCATCGCCCGGGGCGGGACCTTCATCCCGTTAGGGAGGACGGCGCCGGCGGCCACGAGCGCCCCGGCCCCGACCACCACCCGGTGCAGCGAGACCGAGCCGCTGCCGACCAGCGAACCCTCCTCGATCGTGCACCCCTCGAGGTGCGCGTTGTGCCCGATCACGCAGGCGCTGCCGATGCGGGTCGCGTGCTCCGCGGTCGCGTGCACGACCGTGCCGTCCTGGACAGACGTCCGCGCGTCCACGCTGATCTCGCCGTAGTCCGCGCGCAGGACCGCGCCCGGCCACACGCTCGCCTCGGCGCCGATCGTCACCCGGCCGATCACGACCGCGTCGGGATGCACGTAGGCCGTCGGGTCGATGACGGGCACTCGGTCGTCCAGCGCATAGATCGCCACACCGTCTCCTCACCGCGCCGCCCACCGGAGGCTCTTCAGCCGACCGGCGTTCCGACCGATGTTCGCTCGGACGATCCTCGGAGGGACTCGCCGGTCTCCGGCAGCAATCCCCGGCGCCGGTCGGGCACAATCGCGCGCCGGTCAGCGTTACACGGCAGGCACGACCGCAGGGCGACCGCGGGCACGACCGGCAGGGCGACGGGCGGCACACCAGCGAGCACCGACCGGCAGCACGGAACCAGGCAGCACCAGCAGCGGACGGAGGGCCGCGTTCCCATGGCGACCGACTACGACACCCCGCGCAAGACCGACGACGAGCTCGGCGAGGACAGCATCGAGGAGCTCAAGGCACGGCGCGTCGACAAGTCCGCCGGCGTCGTCGACGTCGACGAGGCCGAGCTGGCCGAGTCGTTGGAGCTCCCCGGTGCGGACCTGTCGGGGGAGGAGCTCAGCGTCCGGGTGCTCCCGCGGCAGGCGGACGAGTTCACGTGCTCGCGCTGCTTCCTCGTCCACCACCGCAGCCAGCTCGCGATGCAGAAGGGCAACGCGCTGATCTGCAAGGAGTGCGCGGCCTGACGTGCCGGCCGAGCGGCAACCGGAAATGGAAGGGGTCGTCGCCCTAACGGCGGGCGACGACGGCGCCCACCCGGGTTCGCGAGCACGTGTCGCGCGCCTGCTCGCGCGGCTGGCGGCCGCGCTCGAGCTGACCGGGGAGGGCGCGACGACGGTCGGGACGGTCGGCGGTCGCTGGCTGGTCGACGCGGTCGTCGACGCGGCGCCGCGCATCCCGATCCGTGACCTGGCGACGCTGCGGGCGCACCACGACGGCCTGTCCGGCGAGGCGCTGGCGGACGCTCTCGTCGCGGCCGCGGCGAAGGCGACCGGTGCCGTCGGGGCTGGGGGCGGGACCCTCGCCGCGTTCGAGTACACCGCGCCGCCGACCCTGTTCTCCGCCCCTATGCAGGTCGCGGCGGAGACGGTCGCCGTTGTCGCCATCGAGGTCAAGCTGGTCGCCGAGCTGCACGAGGTCTACGGCGTGCGTGTCCCCGGGTCACCGGCGCAGCGCGCCACCGCGTATCTGTCGGCGTGGGCCGCACGCCGTGGGGTCGATCCGCGCCGGCTGGGAACCCTGCCGGCGGTGATCACTGGCGCGGCCCGCCAGCAGCTCCGGCAGCGGATGGTGCGCCGGTTGGCCCGCAACGCGTCGACGATGGGACCGCTGTTGACGGGAGCGGTCGCGGGCGCGGCGCTGAACCGGCGCGAGACCGGGCGGCTGGGCGCGGCGATTCGCGACGACCTCCGCACGCGGGTCATCCTCGGGTGAGCGCGGGGCGGTGCCGCTTGTCAGGCCCGGTCGAGCTGCACCGCGAGGACGGCGACGTCGTCTTCCCGATGGTCGGGCAGCAGCGCCGCGCTGAGGCGCTCGCACAGCAGCTGCGGGTCGCACCGTCCCGCGCGCGGCACCGCGGCGACGGCCGCCTGCAGCCGGGGCAGGCCCACGTCGAGGCCGGTTCGCCGGGTCTCCACCAGGCCGTCGCTGTAGAGCATCAGGGTGCTTCCCGCGGGAACCGGAACGGTCGCCTGTGACCGATTCGCGGGCACGCCGGGGAGCAGCCGCGCGATCGGCAGGCCGAGCGGGTGCGACCCGCCGACCTCGAGGAACTCGGTCGTGCCCTCCCGGGTGAGGACGAGCGGGGGCAGGTGTCCGGCGCTGGCCACCTCGACCCGATGCCGCGCCATGTCGATGATCGCAATGACCACGGTGACCAGCCGGTCGTCGGAGTAGCTGGCGAGCAGGTCGTCGAGGGCGTCGAGCAGCGCGCCGGCGGGTGCCCGGGTGGCGAGGGCGATGCCGCGCAACCCGTGCCGGACCCGGCCCATCACCCGCGCCGCGCTGACCCCCTTCCCGGTGACGTCGCCGAGGGCGGCGAGCACCCGCCCGTCGGGCAGCCGGAAGACGTCGTAGAAGTCGCCGCCGACCTCGCTGCCGTCACCGGCGGGCAGGTAGAGCGCCCCGATGGTGACGCCCGGGAGGTCGGGGAGCCAGTCCGGCAGCAGCGACCGCTGGAGCATCTCCGACATCGACGCGCCGCGTTCGAACAGCCGGGCCCGCTCCAGCGCCTGCGCGGCCTGCCCGGCCAGCGTTTCGAGGAACTCCCGCTCCTCCGCGTCGAACTCGTGGTCGCCGTGTCACGCGAGCGCGAGCACACCGACGCGCCGGCCGGCCACGAC
>DATGDX010000261.1:0-4137 GCA_035310665.1 Mycobacteriales bacterium
ATCTGGTCGTCAACAAGCAGCCCGGCAAGACGCCACCAACGCCGCCGAGCGGCCGCGGGAAACCGCCCAGTCTGGAGCGCCCGCCAGCGAACCGGCCATGGCGAGCCGACCAGCACTCCTCCGGTTAGATGGATAGCCCTAATGCAGGTTATTCCGACCTCGGCATAACGTCCACAGTGCCCGCGACCTGCGCGTAGATCTCGAGTTCGGACTCCGTGACCTTGGGCGCGGGGCCCTGCCGATCGCCACGGATGATCGGCGCGTCTCGTTCGTGGGCGACGACCCGGGCACGCCGGCCCGTAACGATCTCGGCGGCGGAGCCCACGTGGTCGCCGTGGAAGTGCGTCAGCACCACGCGATCGACGTCGCCGAGAGAAAGTCCGATATGCCTCAGCGACGCGGCGACGAGCGCGCCGGAGCCTGCTTCCCCGGTGTCGATGAGGGTGACCGAGTCGCGGTCGCGCCACAGGTAGGCCTGAAACCGGCCCAGGACCAGCCGGTAGAGGTGAGGACGCAGCTCGACGAGGGCCACCGACGCAAGAGTAGTGATTCCCTCGCCCCCGAACCGATCGGTCAGACCACCGCGCCGGTGTCCGCCCGACCCCGCGCGCCGCGGTCGCCCGCCCGCCGGCCCGTCGGCGTCGGCCGCTTCGGCATCGGCGGCGGCGCGCTCGTCCGGGACTCGAGCGCGATGGCGAGGGGGGAGGCGGTGAACACCGACGAGTACGTCCCGATCCCGATCCCGAGCAGCAGCGCCAGCGCGAAGTCGGTCAGCGACTGGCCGCCGAGGACGGCCAGCGCGGCGAGGATGAACAACGCCCCGAGGCCGGTGTTGACCGTCCGTGGGAGCGTCTGCAGCACGGCGTCGTTCACGACGCGAGGCAGCGGGGTGCGCCGGCTGGCGGCCCACTGCTCGCGGACCCGGTCGAAGACGACGACCGAGTCGTTGACCGAGTAGCCGATCACGGTGAGGAGTGCGGCGAGGAAGACGCCGTCGACGGACTTGCCCAGCCACGCGAACACCCCGACGAGGACGACGACGTCGTGCGCCATCGCCGCGACCGCGGCGGTCGCGAACGTCCACCGGAAACGGATCGCCAGGTAGCCGAGCTGGACGGCCAGCGCGATCGCCAGGGCGATCAGGGCCTTGCGGCGCAGCTCGTCTCCCAGGCTCGGGCCGATGAGCTCGTCGCGCTGCTTGGCCACGGGCCCCCCGGCGACCTTCGCGAGCGCCGCGCGGACGCGCACCTCCTGATCGTTGGTCATCCGTCCGGTCCGGACCGTCAGGTCGTCGGCACCCGACCGTTGCACCACGGCCCGCGGGAAGCCGGCGTCGGCGACGGCAGCCCGAGCGGCGTCGATGTCGACCGAGCGCGACGTGGAGTACTCGACGAGGCGTCCCCCGGTGAACTCCACTCCGAGGTCCAGGCCGCGTACGGCGACCCCGGCCAGGGCGAGGACGACCGCCGCCGCGGACACGGTGAGCCAGGCCGCCGGTCGGCGCATCACATCGGGCCGGCGGGCGTCCAGCCACGACCGCACGCGGCCGAGGCTGGAGAGCCCGGTGACCGCCGGGCGGCGCTGCACGGCCCGCCTCGTCACGGCCCACTCGGCGAGGACCCGGGTCACGATGAGCGCGCTGACCATGGAGGCGAGGACACCGATGGACAGCGTCACCCCGAAACCGCGCACCGGGCCGGCGGCGAGGAAGAACAGCAGCCCCGCGGCGAGCAGCGTGGTGATGTTCGAGTCGGCGATCGCGCTCCACGCGCGGGAGAACCCGGCGACGAGGGCGCTGCGCAGCCCGCGTCCGCGCTGGGCGGCGTACTCCTCCCGCGCCCGCTCGAACACGAGCACGTTCGCGTCGACGGCCATCCCGATCGCGAGCACGAACCCGGCGAGGCCCGGCAGCGTCAACGTGGCGCCGAGCCCGGCGAGCGCGGCGTACGAGATGAGGGCGTACCCGGCGAGCGCGACGGTCGCGAGCCCGCCGAGCAGGCGGTAGACGGTGATGATGAACAGCGCGGTCAGCGCGACACCGATGAGCGCCGCCTTGGCGCTCGCTGCGATCGCCTGCGCGCCGAGCGTCGGTCCGACGGTGCGCTGCTCGACGATCTCGACCGGGACGGGCAGCGCTCCGGCCTGGATGAGCACCGCCAGGTCGCGGGCCTCCGCTTGGCTGAAGTTCCCAGTGATCTGGGTCGAGCCGCCGGCGATCCCGATGCCGCACTGCACGCTCGGGTCGACCTGCGGCGACGAGATGATCTCCCGGTCAAGGACGATCGCGACTCGGCGGGCAGGGTCCCCCACCGGCGCGCACGCCGCGCGCGCTGTCAGTTGCGCCCACTCCCGCTGCCCGGCGCCGCGGAAGTCGACCGTGACGTACCACTGCAGCCCGGCCTGCGGGTCGAGCTCCGCGGCGGCCTTGCCCACGTCGTCCCCGGTCAGCGCCGCGGGACCGAGTCGCAGCCGCTCCCCGGTGTCGGAGTCGGTGAGGATGTCCGGACCCGTCTGCCCGGGGGCGGCGACCGCGCGCACCGCGTGGAAGGACAGCTCCGCAGTCCGCCCGATGACCTCCGCGGCCTCCCGGGGGTCCTGCACGCCCGGCAGCTCGACAATGATCCGTCGCTCGCCGGAGCGGGTCAGGGTCGGCTCGGCGACCCCGAGCGCGTCGACCCTCCGGCGGAGCACCTCGAGCGTGCGGTCGGTCGCCTCCTCGTCCGCCTTGGCGGTCGCGGTGTCCCGTGTCTGCAACACGATCTGAGTGCCGCCGCGCAGGTCGAGACCGAGCCGAGCCGGCTTGGTCAGGGCGATCCAGCCGGACACGGCGAGGATCGCGAGCGCGAGCAGTGCGCGGATCAGCGTGGGACGGGACATGACAGCAGCACTCCGGGGGGCACGCCGTGGGGTAGCCCAGCGGCGGCGGCCAGGAACCGCGCCAGGCTATCGCGGCGATCGGTGGGCGCGGAAAAACCATGATCCGACGCGGTGGCGGCGCAGAGCGCGGCCGCATCGCGGCTCAGATCGATCGGATGGTCACCGACAGCCGCGACGTCACCGCCGCCCGGGCCAGCACCGAGGCCACCTCGGGTGTGGTCGCGAGCACCACCAGGCCGCCCTCGTCGAGTCTCGCGTCGCGGAGGACGGGAACGGCGAGGACCGGGACGCCCGCGGCGACCACCCGAGCCGACAGCCCCGCTCCCGGCTCGGTCGACGCGGCGAGGACGTCGACGCGGTCGCCGGCGCGAAGCAACGCGGCGGTGCCGGCGTCGGCCACGCGGACCGGCGCGGCGACGACGTCGAGCCCGTCCCCGGCGTAGCCGGCGACGAGCGACGGGCCGAGCAGTCGAGCATCGGTCAGCGGCTCCCCGGCACGCACCGGGCCGACGGGGATCCTCCCGACCGCGGCGGCGACGGCCCGCAGCGAGCCGGTGGGGACGGTGCTCGGGGGAAGACGTACGAACCGCAGGTCGCCGGCCGCGATCGGCGTCCCGGGTGCGAGATCGCGGGAGGCGGCGACGACCGCCGCGGTCTCCGGCGGGGGAGGCGCGAGGGCGCTCACGGTGACCGCGGCGGTCGCCGCGGCGAGCAGCGCGACGACGAGCCGGCGGTGCCACGTGAGCGCCCGGCGCGCCTCGCGCAGGAGGGCGCCCCATGCCCCCGTCACGGCCCACGCCCCCGTCACGGCAGGGCGATGGGCAGGTCGATCCCGTCGAGTGACTGCGGGCACGGGCACGTGCGCTCGGGGGGCAATGCGGCGACGATCCGCTCGAGCGTGCCGCGCAGCCGCGCCACGTTGTCGGCGAAGACCCGGAAGACCTCCTCCTGGGTGACCGCCTCGTGCGCCGCGATGCCCGCGTCCTGGTCGGTCACCAGTGCGATCGTCGTGTAACACAGAGCCAGCTCACGGGCGAGCACCGCTTCCGGGTGACCGGTCATGTTGACCAGCGACCAGCCGTGCCCGGCGTACCACTGCGACTCCGCCCGGGTCGAGAACCGCGGACCCTCGATCACCACCATCGTCCCGCCGTCCGTGACCTCCCAGCCGTCGTCGCGCGCCGCCTCCGCCGCGGCACGTCGACCGCGGGGGCAGTAGGGGTCGGCGAAGGCGACGTGCACCGCGCCGGTGTCGTAGTA
>DATGDX010000262.1:0-8490 GCA_035310665.1 Mycobacteriales bacterium
TCGGCTGCCAGATGAACGCGCACGACTCGGAGCGGCTGGCCGGGCTGCTGGAGGAGGCGGGCTACGCGCGGGCCGCGGCCGACGAGACCCCGGACGTCGTGGTGTTCAACACCTGCGCGGTACGCGAGAACGCCGACAACCGGCTCTACGGCACGCTCGGGCACCTGCTGCCCGTGAAGCGGCGGCACCCCGGGATGCAGATCGCGGTCGGCGGCTGCCTGGCGCAGAAGGACCGGGCGCGCATCGTCGAACGGGCCCCGTGGGTCGACGTCGTGTTCGGCACCCACAACCTCGCGGCGCTGCCCGTCCTGCTCGACCGGGCCCGCCACAACCGGCGCGCCGAGATCGAGATCAAGGAGTCGTTGGAGGTCTTCCCGTCGACCCTGCCGGCCCGCCGCGAGTCGGCGTACGCCGCCTGGGTGTCCATCAGCGTCGGCTGCAACAACACGTGCTCGTTCTGCATCGTCCCCAGGCTGCGCGGCCGGGAGCGCGACCGCCGCCCCGGGGAGGTCCTCGCCGAGGTCGAGGCGCTCGTCGCGGAGGGTGTCGTCGAGGTGACGCTGCTGGGGCAGAACGTCAACGCGTACGGCGTCGAGTTCGGCGACCCGACCGCCTTCGCCGGGCTGCTGCGTGCCTGCGGGACGATCGAGGGGCTGGAGCGGGTGCGCTTCACCTCGCCCCACCCGCACGACTTCACGGACGACGTCATCGCGGCGATGGCCGAGACCGGGAACGTCATGCCCCACCTGCACATGCCCCTGCAGTCGGGCAGCGACGAGGTGCTCCGGCGGATGCGCCGCTCCTACCGGCGCCAGCGCTACCTGGACATCGTCCGCCGGGTGCGCGCCGCGATCCCCGACGTCGCGATCACGACGGACCTCATCGTCGGGTTCCCCGGCGAGACGGACGCGGACGCCGAGCACACCGTGCAGGTGGTCCGGGAGGCGCGCTTCGCCGCCGCGTTCACGTTCCAGTACTCCCGGCGCCCCGGAACACCCGCCGCCGGGATGCCGGACCAGGTGCCGGCGGAGGTGGTGCGGGAGCGCTACCAGCGCCTCGTCGCGGAGGTCGAGGCGGTCGCCTGGGCGGAGAACCGGCGCCAGGTCGGCCGGGTGGTCGAGGTCCTCGTCGCCGAGGGCGAGGGTCGCAAGGACGAGCGAACACTGCGCCGCTCGGGCCGCGCCCGGGACAACCGGCTCGTCCACTTCCGGCCGGGGCCGGACGTGCGTCCCGGCGACCTGGCCGCGGTCGAGATCAGCGCCGCGGCGCCGCACCACCTGCTCGCCGACGCGCCGCTGGTGGCGCACCGGCGCACCCGGGCCGGGGACGCCTGGGCCGCGGGGTGCGGGACGGAGCCGGCGCCGAGCGTGCTGCTCGGGATTCCGCGGGTCCCCGCGCGCGCCTGACCGCTACGACCGTTCCGCCTGCTCGAGCCACGCCCGTTGCGTGGCCAGCGCCGCCTCCGCCTCGGCCGCGGCCCGCGTGTCGCCGGCCGCGCGGGCCCGCTCCACCCGGCCCTCCAGCTTGCCGACCGACTCGCGCAGCCGCACGAGCAGCGGCGACGACGAGCGGTCGGCGCGCCGCCACTGCACCTGCGCCGCCGCGCGCACCCGTTCCTCGACCGCGCCGAGTCGCTTCTCCAGCACGCCGACCATGTCGCGGGGGACCGGGCCCGCCGCCGCCCACCGTTGCTGGATCTCCCGCAGGCGCCGCTGCGCGCCGGCCAGGTCGGTGGACGCATCCAGCGCCTCGGCCTCGGCCAGCAGCGCCTCCTTGACGTCCTGATTCGCCCGGAAGGCCGCGTCGCGTTCCGCGTACACCTCAGAACGGCGCGCGAAGAACCGGTCCTGCGTCGCGCGGAACCGCGCCCACAGCGCGTCGTCGACCTCCCGGGACGCGCGGCCGGCACGCTTCCACTCGGCCATGAGCTCCTTGAGCCGCGTCGCCGTCGCGGCCCAGTCCGAGGACCCGGCCAGCTCCTCCGCCTGCGCCACGAGCGCCTCCTTGCGCGCCTGCGCCTGGCGCCGCTGCTCGTCGACCGACGCGAAGTGCTCCTTGCGCCGCCGGTCGAACGACTTGCGCGCGGCACTGACCCGAGCCCACAGCTCGTTGTCCGTCCGCCGGTCCACCCCGTGGACGTCCCGCCACTGCGCGGTCAGCGCCCGGAACCGTTCCGAGCTCGCCTTCCAGTCGTCGCTGTCGGCCAGCCGCTCCGCCTCCTCGGCGAGCCGCGTCTTCGCCGCCACGGCCTCCGCCGCCCGGCGCTCCCGCTCGGCCGCCGTGGCAACCTTGCGCTCGTCCGCCGCGACGACCAGCGCGTCGAGCCGGGCCGCGAGCGCGTCCAGGTCACCGACGACGTGCGCCTCACCGAGCCCCTCGCGCAGCTTCACCGCGCGCTCCCGGGTCGTCGCCGGGTTCCCCGAGCCGGCCGCCACTCGGGAGGCCAGCAGGTCCACCTCGGTCGCCAGCTCGTCGTACTTGCGGGCGTAGAAGGCGAGCCCGTCCTCCGCAGGCCCCGCGTGCCAGCTGCCCACCGGGCGCTCCCCGTCACGGGTCCGGACGTAGACCGTGCCGTCCTCGGCCACCCGGCCGAAGCGCCTGGCGTCGCTCATGGTCGTCCCGCGTGTCTCGTCCCTCGCGGCCGGTGCCGCCGTCGTCGTTGCCGGCCGCCGTGGTTGCCCGGGCTTTCGTTCCGGCGACCATAGTGTGCCTCCATGCGGAGGCTCACTGTTGACGCCGCCGCCCCGCAGGTGGTCGCGGTCGTCGGGCCCACCGCCGCCGGCAAGTCCGACCTCGGCGTCGCGCTCGCGCGCGCCCTCCGCGGCGAGGTCGTCAACGCGGACTCGATGCAGCTCTACCGTGGGATGGACGTCGGCACGGCGAAGCTGCCCGAGTCCGAGCGTGCCGGTATTGCCCACCACCTGCTGGACGTGTGGGAGGTGACGCAGACGGCGAGCGTGGCGGAGTACCAGCGGCTGGCGCGGGCGGCGATCGACGCGATCCTCGCGCGCGGCCGGGTCGCGGTCCTCGTCGGGGGATCTGGGCTGTACGTGCGCGCTGCCGTGGACGACCTCTCCTTCCCGGGGACCGACCCGGCGGTGCGGGCGCGGTTGGAGGCCGAGGCGCAGGCGCTCGGCGCGCCCGCCCTGCACGACCGGCTGCGGGCGCTGGACCCGGCGGCGGCCGCCCGAATCCTGCCGACCAACGCCCGGCGCGTCGTGCGTGCCCTCGAGGTCGTCGAGCTCACCGGGCGCCCGTTCGCGGCCGCGCTGCCGGGACCCCGGGCGGTCTACGACGTCGCCGTGCTCGGCGTCCACGTCGCGGTCGACGCGCTCGACCGCCGGATCGAGCGGCGGGTCGAGCGGATGTGGGAGCGGGGGTTTCCCGCGGAGGTGCGGGCGCTCGTCGGCCGGGGGCTGCGGGAGGGGCGTACGGCGAGCCGGGCGCTGGGCTACGCGCAACTGCTGCGCCACCTCGACGGGGACTGCTCGGAGGAGCAGGCGCGGGCCGAGACGGTCGCGGCGACCCGGCGGTTCGCCCGGCGGCAGCGGTCGTGGTTCCGGCGAGATCCACGGGTGCGGTGGCTGCCGGCGGGTCCGGCGTTGCCACAGGCCGCCCTCGCCGCGGTCCGCCGATGGTGACCGGACTGGACCTCCACCGGAGACCCCGACCCGACCTCGACGGGACCGCGACTGGACCTCGACTGGACACGGCGCCCCCGCTGGCACGACCGTTTGCACATGCGCGGCAACTGGTCGCGCCTGACCCTGCGGAGGCTCGGCATGGCCCGCCTTGACCTCGGGCTCGTTCCCGCCCTGCCGGCCGGCGTCGAGCAGGACCAGTTCGTCCTGCACTTCCAGCCGGAGGTCGAGCTCGCGTCCGGTGCTCTGGTCGGGATGGAGGCGCTGCTGCGGTGGCAGCACCCGGAGCGCGGGCTGCTGTGGCCGCGGCAGTTCCTGCCCGTCGCCGAGACGGCGGGGCTGCTCGGGCTGCTCGGCTGGTGGGTGATCGAGCACTGCATCGTGGAGGCCAGGGCGTGGCAGGACCTTCCGGGCGCCGACGGCCGGCCGGTGCAGACGCTGTGGATCAATGTCGCCGGGGAGCACGTGGCCGAGCCGGACTTCGTGGACCGGGTGCGCGCCCACCTCGCCGCCGCCGGCCTGCGCCCGGGCGCGATCGGCCTGGAGCTCACGGAGGAGGCCCTCGCGCCGCTCGGGTCGCGCGCCACCCGCGTGCTCGGCGACCTGCACGCGGCCGGCGTGGCGCTCGCGGTGGACGACTTCGGCACCTGGTACTCGTCGTTCGCGACGCTCGGCGAGCTTCCGGTCGACGCGGTGAAGCTGGACGCGAGCTTCGTCCGCGGCGTCGGGTCCGACCTCGAGGAGGACAGCATCGTCGGCTCGGTGATCCGGCTGGCGCACGCGCACCGGCTGGTCGTCGTCGCCGAGGGAGTGGAGAGCTGGGCCGAGGGCGCCCGGTTGTGCGAGCTCGGGTGCGACCGCGCGCACGGCTACCTGTTCAGCGCGCCGATCCGGGCGCAGCGGGCGCGGCAGCTGCTGGCCCGCGCGGCGGCGTGGCGCGGCTCGCTCATCGGCGACCCGGCCGACGACGGCTTGCCCTACCCCCGCACGTCCGGGACCGCGGCGCCGACCGCCGCGCGCCCGCTCGCCTAAGCCGGCCGCGATCGTCCCCGGGGCGATCGCGCGTCCTTCCCCTAGCATCGCCGCGTGGGGCGACACGCGGGAGGCGCGCGGCGGGCCCTCCCCTTCGTCAAGGGGCACGGCACCGAGAACGACTTCGTGCTGCTCCCCGACCCGGACGGGACGCTCGACCTCGCCCCGTCGTTCGTGCGCGCCCTGTGCGACCGGCGCGCCGGCGTCGGCGCGGACGGCGTGCTGCGCGTGGTGCGTACCGCCGCGGCGCCCGACGCCGCGGCCCTCGCCGAGTCCGCCGACTGGTTCATGGACTACCGCAACGCGGACGGCGGCGCGGTGGAGATGTGCGGCAACGGCGTGCGCGTCTTCGCTCGGTACCTCGTCACCGCCGGGCTCGCGCCGCCGGGCCGCCTCCCGGTCGCCACCCGCGCCGGGGTGAAGGTGGTGCAGGTGCCGCCGACCGGGGACGTCACGGTGGACATGGGCCCGTGCCGGCCGCTGGCGGTCGACGGGCTCTCGGTGGCCGTCGGCTCGCGGCGGTGGACCGGGGCGGCGGTGTTCGTCGGCAACCCGCACGTCGTCGTGTTCCTCCGCGACCTCGCCGAGGCCGGTGACCTGCGGGAACCCCCCACGGTGCACCCCGACGGCGCGTTCCCGTCGGGGACCAACGTCGAGTTCGTCGTCCCGCGGGGCGAGCGACGGGTGGCGATGCGCGTGCACGAGCGGGGCGTGGGGGAGACCCGCTCGTGTGGGACCGGGGCGTGCGCCGCGGCGCTCGCCGCGGCCCGGCGCGACGAGCGCCGCGGTTCCTGGGACGCGGAGTGGGTCGTGGAGGTTCCCGGCGGGCGGCTGCGGGTGCGCGAGCAGGGGGACGGCCACGTCGAGTTGTCGGGTCCGGCCGTGCTCGTCGCGGCAGGGGAGCTGGACCCGCAGTGGGTCGAGGAGGCACGCGGGTGACCGGAGCGGCGGCCCACGAGACGGCGGCCGAGACGGCGACCGGGGCACTGACGGGGCCGCAGGCGGCCGCGGAGGTGAAGGCGGCGGTGAGCCGGCTGGGCGGCGCGTTCACCGTCGACCCCGCGATGCACGCGGCGTGCGCCGCCGCCGGCTACCCGGACTGGGCGCTGGGGGTCGCCGGCCGCGCCGCGCCGCTCGGCGAGGTCCCTCCCGACATCGTCGCGGCCGCCCTCGTCTTCTTTCCCGCCGATCACGTGGTGCGTGCCTGCGCGGCCACGCGCGCGGTCTCCCCGCCGTCCCGGGTGCTGGAGACGTTCCTCGGGGCCTGCCACGGCTGGGGCCGCGCGCACCTTGCCGGAGTCGACGGGCTCGACGTCGTCTGCCCTCTCCTCGACCGCGTCGTCGCGTCCGCCGACGCCGCCGGCGTACCGCTGTTCGCCGGCTGGCGCGCGGTGCCGCAGCCGGACGACCTGCCGGCCCGCGCCGCGCACTTGCTCCACCTGCTGCGCGAGCACCGCACCGGGCTGCACGCGCTCGTCGTGCTCGCGGCCGACCTGTCGCCCCTCGAGGCGATCCTCGCGGCGCCGCACGGGGAGGCGGCCGCGGCGGTGTTCGGCTGGACCCCGCCGTACCCGCCCGTCGCCCACGTGCGCGACCGGTGGGAGGCGGCGGAGGAGCGCACGGACGCGCTCGTCGGACGCGCGTACGGCGCCGCGCTCGCGCCTGCCGAGCTGGCCACGATGGTGCGGGTGCTGCCCGCGGCCCTCGACGCCGTCTACCCGCCCGAGGAGACGGCGGTGGAGTGAAAAACCGTGGAGTGGAAAACCGTGGAGTGAAAAACGGGATGCCGGTGGCGGCGTGTGCTGCCCAGCATTGTCCTGGAATGCCTCGACGACGGAATGACACGACGACCCGGGACGTTGCCCACAGCGATGACAGTGAGCGGCTATGACGGCCACCCCTACCAGCACCCCCAGCAGCACCCCGAGCAGCGTCCGGAGCAGCACCCCGAGCAGCTCGTGCAGCCGGGAATGACGGACCTCCCCGGGACGCCCGGGGACCTCGACCTCGCCGACCGCCAGGCCCTGCGCCGGGTCGCCGGGCTCGCCACCGATCTCGTTGACGTGCGCGAGGTCGAGTACCGCCAGCTGCGGCTCGAACGCGTGGTGCTCGTCGGCGTCTGGACCGGCGGCAGCCTCGAACAGGCGGAGGCGTCGCTCGTCGAGCTCAAGGCGCTCGCCGAGACCGCGGGCTCTCAGGTGCTCGAGGGCCTGATCCAGCGCCGGGACCGTCCGGACCCCGCCACGTACATCGGGTCGGGGAAGGCGAAGGAGCTGCGCGGGGTCGTCGCCGCGACCGGCGCCGACACGGTGATCTGCGACGGTGAGCTCACCCCCGGGCAGCTGCGCCAGCTCGAGGACGTCGTCAAGGTGAAGGTCGTCGACCGCACCGCGTTGATCCTCGACATCTTCGCCCAGCACGCCAGCAGCAAGGAGGGCAAGGCTCAGGTCGAGCTCGCTCAGCTCGACTACCTGCTCCCCAGGTTGCGCGGCTGGGGTGAGTCGTTGTCGCGCCAGGCAGGCGGGCGCGCCGCCGGCGGCGTGGGCATCGGCGGTCGCGGGCCGGGCGAGACCAAGATCGAGACCGACCGGCGACGGATTCGCCATCGGATCGCTAGGCTGCGCCGTGACCTGTCCGCGATGCGGACGGCGCGGGACACCAAACGCCGCGAGCGGCGCCGGCGAGAGGTCCCGAGCGTCGCGATCGCGGGCTACACGAACGCCGGGAAGTCGAGCCTGCTCAACCAGCTGACCGGTGCCGGCGTGCTCGTCGAGGACGCCCTGTTCGCGACCCTCGACCCCACGATCCGTCGCACCCGCACGCCGGACGGCCGGGTCTTCACGCTCACCGACACCGTCGGGTTCGTCCGGCACCTCCCCCACCAGCTCGTCGAGGCGTTCCGCTCCACGCTGGAGGAGGTCGCCGACGCGGACCTCGTCGTCCACGTCGTCGACGCCACGCACCCCGACCCGGAGGCGCAGCTGGTCGCGGTGCGCGAGGTGTTCGCCGAGATCGACGCCGACGCCGTCCCCGAGATCGTCGTGGTGAACAAGGCCGACGTCTCCGACCCGCTGGTCGTCACCCGACTGCTGCGCCGTGAGCCGGGCGCGGTCGTCGTCTCCGCCCACACCGGGCTCGGGCTGTCGGAGCTGGTCGACCGGATCGCCGCCGCGTTGCCGCGGCCCGACGTGGAGGTCGACGTGCTCCTGCCGTACGAGCGCGGGGACCTCGTCGCCCGCGTGCACGCGGAGGGCCAGGTGCTCGACGAGGAACACGGCGGCGAGGGGACGCGGCTCGCGGCCCGGGTGTCGCCGGCGCTCGCCGCCACGCTGACCCGATACGCCGTCGCCGTCGCCGACTGACGCGACGCCACGACCTCGCCGCCGCCTCGCGGCGTCTCTCCACGCTCGGTCGTTCCTGTGAAGATCGTCGTGTAGATCGTCGTGTACCGCGACGCGCGTGACGATCCTGCCCGCCGTACACGACGATCACCGCGGCTGCCCGAGCGCCCGCCGTCGCTTGTTTCGAGCGGTCCCCCCGAGCCCCGACAGCACAAATGGCTCATGCGCAAGGGTATGCAGCGAAGGGTAACGTAACGAATACGACGCGCCCACCGTCCTGAGCCATGGGCGTCATCGCAGGAGGCGGGGACAGCAATGCCGACGACCACCCGGCACCCGGTTGCAGCGCTAGCCCTTGCCGCGACCACCGCCGCCGCTGGCGTGACCGCGGCCGCCGCCGGAGGTCGCTTCGCTCACACCGCCGACGCGCTCTGGGCAGCCATCCAGCCGAACCCCTTCCCGCTGTCCGTCGCCGA
>DATGDX010000263.1:0-4609 GCA_035310665.1 Mycobacteriales bacterium
AGCCGACGACCTCAAGGCCAAGGCCGTGTCCGCGCTGCACCGGCTGCAGAAACTGCCCCATCTCATCCGTGGTTTCTTCGCCGACTCGAATTTGCGGTACATCACCGCCTGATCCACTTACTTACGATCCCCTTGGTAAGAGATGGCCGCGAGTAGTGCCGGCGGGTGCCAGCGGGTGCCGCTCCATGCCTGTGACGTGCGCGTTTCCGCGTCCGTTCATCCGGCTGGTGCCGACCAGAACCGCCCTCGTTCGTTTGGTTCGTTAGCCGCCGCGTTAGCCGCACCGCCCCGCTGATGTTGAGCATTGGGAAGCTCGCCGGCGGTCAGGAGGGCTACTACCTGCAGGCGGTGGCGCGGGGCGTGGAGGACTACTACCTGGGGTCGGGGAGGCGCCGGGCCACTGGCTCGCACCGGCTGCAGCGACTTTGCGTCTGGCGGGGCGGGTGGACGCGGAGGCGTTGCGGGCGGTGCTGGACGCCCGGGACCCCGCGAGTCCGCAACGGTCCCTGATCATCTGTCGGCGGCCGGATCGGGTGCCGGGGTACGACCTGACATTTTCGGCGCCGAAAGGCGTTTCCCTGTTGTTCGCGCTCGCCGATCCCGGGCTGTCGGTGATGGTGCGCCGGGCGCACGACGCGGCGGTCGCCGCCGCGGTGGGTTACCTGGAGCGGGAGGCGGGGGCGTGCGCCGCGGCCGGGACGGCACGGTCCGGCTCCCGGGCGGCGGGTTCGTCGCCGCGGCGTTCCGGCACCGGACGAGCCGCGCGGGGGATCCGCAGCTGCACACGCACGTGCTGGTGGCGAACCTGACCCGGGGCGCGGACGGGCGCTATTCCGCGTTGGATGGGCAGCAGCTGTACGCGCAGGCGAAGGCCGCCGGCTGCCCGTACCAGGCGGCGTTGCGGTTCGAGCTGCGCGGCCTCGGCCTGGAATGGACGGTGCGTAAGAACGGGTTGGCGGAGCTGGCCGGGGTGCCGCACCGGGTGCTGCGGGCGTTCTCCCGACGGCGGGTGGAGATCGAGGCGGCGATGGCCGAGCGCGGTGTGACCGGCCGCACCGGTGCGCAGGTCGCCACGCTGGCGACGCGGAGGGCGAAGGAGTACGGGGTGCGCCCGGAGTCGTTGGCCGCGCAGTGGCACGCCCGTGCGGACGCGCTGGGGTTCGACGGCCGCGCCCGCGCCGCGCTGCTGCACCGCGTGCCGCCCGAGCGAACACACCAGGCGGAGCTGGTCCGCGCGGCCGCCGAGCTGCTGTCCGCGGACGGGTTGACCGCTCGGGTGTCGACGTTCACCTGGGCGGACGTGATCCGCGGCTGGTGCGTGCGGCTCGTGAACGGCGCGCCGGTGGCGGAGGTGGAGGCGCTGGCCGACCGGCTGCTCACAAGCCGCGGCGTTGTCCCCCTCGAGTCGCCCCAGCCGTCGACTTCCGCTGGGGCGAGGCGCGGGGGAGCGGCGCGGAACGCCCGGCGGTACACCACGGAGGAGATGCTCGCCGCCGAGGTGGCGGTGCTCACCGCGGCGACCGCGGTCCGCGGCGCGGGCGTCGCCGTGGTGCGACCGGAGGACCTTGCCGTGGGTCTTGCCGGGCGGGGAGCTGTCCGCCGAGCAGCGGGCCCTGGTACACCGGTTGGTCACCTCGGGGGACGGGGTGGAAGTGGTGGTCGGCAAGGCGGGGGCCGGCAAGACCTCGGCCCTCGCGGCGGCCGCCGCCGCGTGGCGGGCGACGGGCTTGCCGGTCGTGGGGACGGCGGTCGCGGCCCGCGCCGCGCTCGCGTTCGGGGAGCAGGCCGGTGTTCCGGCGATGACCGTGGCCCGGCTGCTCACCGCCCTCGACCGGCCCATCGACGGCCGCGCGCCGGGGCTGGCGCCGGGCACGGTCCTGGTGGTCGACGAGGCGGGGATGCTCGGCACCCGCCCGCTGGCCCGGCTGCTCACCCACGTCCAGGCCGCCGGCGGCAAGCTGGTGCTCGTCGGTGACCACGGCAACTGCCGGAGCTCGACGCCGGCGGCGCGTTCGCCGCCCTCGCGAAGACCCTCGGCGCTGTCGAGCTGACCGAGAACCGCCGGCAGGCGCACCGGTGGGAACGCGACGCGCTCGACGAGCTGCGCCGGCGATCCGAACCGCGCGATCGTCGCGTACGAAGCGGCCGGGCGGGTGCACCGGGCCACGACCGGCGAGGACGCCCGGGCGGCGCTCGCCGCGACGTGGTGGTCCGCCGCCACCGGGGACGGCGCGCACGCCCCCGCGCCCGAGGTGGTGATGCTCGCCGTGCGGCGCACGGACGTTTCGAGCTGAACCTGCGGGGCGCACATGGCCGCCGCCGGGCGGCTGCACGGTCATTCGCTGACCGTGCCGGTGGGCCCGTACGCCGAACGCAGCTTCGTCGCCGGCGACCTGGTCGTGGCGACGCAACGACTACCCGCACGGTCTCGTCAACGGCGCGCGGCGCATCGTCACCGCGGTCGACGTCGGTCGGGAGGAAGTGATGGTGCGCTTCGGGCAGCGGGACGTGCGCGTGCCCGCGGCGTACCTGCGCGAGGGCGGGCTCGACCACGGGTACGCGGTGACCGTGCACCAGGCGCAGGGGCTGACCTGCGAACGGGCGTTGCTGCTCGGCTCGGACCCGCTATACCGGGAGGCCGGGTACGTCGGGCTGTCCCGCGGCCGGCAGCGCAACGACCTGCACCTCGTCGATCGCACCGGTCGCGACGAGCCCACCCGGGAGGACTGCCACGCCCCGCGGCGCCCGGACGCCGACGACGCGCTCGACGCGATCCGGGCCGCGCTGGCCCGCAGCCGCGCCCAGTCCCTCGCCCACGATCTGATCCGGTAGTCCGCTGCCACCCGGCCGCCATCCGCTGGACGATGCCGGCCGCGGACGCTGCCGGTCCGACTCGGGCCGGTTGACGTGTCGCTCACCCACGCGGAGCGCGGGAGCCAAAGCGGCGTTCACGCAGCGTGCCCGCAGCCGACTCTTTTCCATCTCCGGTTTCCCGCTGTACCACCCGGTACCGCGGGAAAGGGGCGCAGGGCGATGGACACGGTTGCCGAGAACACCGCGACTCCGACCGGCCAAGGCGACAAGACGCACTCCTGCGGACGGCCCTGCGGTAGATCGAGAGCCGCTCCCGGCGCGGTGTCGGGAACTCGGTGCCGGGCAGACCGTTTAATGATCGGAAACTGATGAGGGTACGAAGAGGAGCCGTCGACCCAGCATGCCTCGCCGCCGGAAGCTCCCAGCAATGCCGAGCACGTCGAAGTCCGGCCCGGTCACCGTCCGCTCGATCTCGAATCCCCGCCGCGGGTGGACCCTCGAGCAGGCGCTTGCCCTGGTCACCCAGGGCTACACGCCCACGCGGGTGGAGCAGCTGACCGGGTGGAACGCCAAGCACCTGGAGACCCAGCATCGGCGCCAGACGCGGGGAGGTGCCGCGTAGCCGGCTTTCCACCCAGGCACGGCCCCTCGTCGCTGGGCATGACTGCCAATGCCGAGGTTGCGGTCGTAATCGGCCGTGCCGTCGTGAGCGGTGAGTCTGAGCACCTTGCCGTGGGTCTTGCCGGGGCGCAAGTTGTTCGGCGAGCAACGTGGCGGGTGCCAGCTCATCTCGGGTGAGGGCGGCCGAGGTGACCTCGCCCAGACGGCGCCGCACGATCTCCTTCTCGTCGCTCTCGCCGCGCGTGAGGACGGGCGCCTGACACGCGCCCCTGGGTCGCCCTCGGCTTCCGCGAGCAGGCCCGCAGCCTGCGCATGACCTCGTCGGGGCCGCCCACCGCCCTCGCGCCGACTCGCCGCCGCGGAACCGGGCTGGCACGGCGGTAGCGTCCCCGACGACCGGGCCGACCAAGAACCGCCGGCAGACGCAGGATAGGCGAGCGCGGCCACTCGTGGGACGTGCGCGCGCTTCGACCAGCGGTTGCGCACTACGTCCCCACGAGCGAACGACGCTCGCGGGAACCCCGTCGCCCGACACTGTGCTGCCGGGCAGATCGCCTCGCTACTCCAGCACCGGGACCGCACACGCCCACCCGCCTCCACCACCATGCTGCCGGGCAGTCTCCGCCTCGATCAACCGATGCCTCACCGCTGATCAGACGTGTCCTCGCGAATGACCACGGCGACGACCACGCAAAGTCCTCAACGCCAGCGCCCACCCTCCCTCCACCCGGCACCGCCGACGCCCGAGCTGACCCTCCATCATCAAGATCAGGGCGGCGACGGCACACAGTTGCATCCCTATCTGGGCCCCCAGATAGGGATGCCTATCTCGGGTCGGCTGTTATCCCGGGTTCCGCGCGGTGGGCCGGTGTCCGTGCAGGCCAATGCAGTGCCACGACCCCTCCGGCCGGCATAACTACAGGCCCTCGAGGAACGTGAGCAGCGCGTCCGGTGGCTTGTAGCGGTGCCGCGCGGCGGGGTGCAGTGCGGTTCGGGCGAGCGCAGCTTCTTTGATCGACAGGTCGGCGTGCAGGTAGGGTTGGGTCGACCGCGGGCTGGCGTGGCCGAGCCACAGAGCGATCACCGTCGGGTCGGCGCCGGCGCGCAGGAGTTCCATGGCAGCGGTGTGGCGCAGGGTGTGCGGTGTCACGCTCTTGCTCGCCAGCGAGGGACA
>DATGDX010000264.1:0-4426 GCA_035310665.1 Mycobacteriales bacterium
GGCCGGGATTCGCGAGGCGCTCCCGAAGTACCGCAGGTAGCGGCTCTCGGGCGAGCAGCGGGAATGCATCTCCTCGAGCCGTCGGGCGTCGTCGGGGCGCGCGATCCGGACCCGGACTTCCGACCCGTCCGTCAGCATCACCAGCCACGTGTGGTGTGGACCGCGCGCCTTCGCGGGATGGAGCATACGCGCGGCGCGCAGGAGCGTTCGTCCAGGCGTCAACCGCGCTATCCATGGGTGTTCACCACGTCGCGTCACGGTTCCCCCCTACAGGTTCGGGAGCATCGTTCGCTTCCGTCACCTGAATTCCGGCTGCTGGTGCCGCAGGTACTCCACCTGACGTCAACCGGAGAGGTCCATAGGCCGTATCCCTGCCCGATTCCTGGCCGTGCGCCAACCCGCGACCGTCGGTGCCGCACGGTCCGTGTTAGGGGGTCTGGCGCCACCCCGCGCCGTTTCTGCGCGGTTTGGGCAGCAGACGGCGTATATGGTAACTCGGTGCAGTGGGCCAGCTATCAGCGCAAATGCAGGCCACCGTCGACGACCCAGACCTCGCCCGTGACGTACATCGCCTGCACCAGCGCCGCCACCGTGTCCGCGATGTCCTCCGGTTGCCCCGAGCGCTGCAGCGGGGCCGTGCCCTCCACCTGCGCGCGCACCTGGCCCCAGCCACTCGTCCACGGCGTGTCGACGACTGCGAGCAGGCCGGACGACACCGCAACCACTCCGGACGACACCGCAACCACTGCGGTGGGTGGTTGTGCGGTCGGCGACGTACGCCAACGCCCAGGTGAGCGGGAACAGCACGAGCGAACTGGGGTCGTCGTGTGTTGCTGTGGAGGGCGACGTCCGCAACGAGGCCGGCCGGCGCCAGAGCCATCGGGACGTGCCTCGACCGATTCGGCAGGCTCGACATCCCGGCCGTCGCTGATGTCGTGCGCAACGTCGGGCGGAGCCGCGTTCTACCGCGCGACCAGCCGGCGCAGCTCGTCCGCCTTCGCCGGACTCCACCCCGACGGCCGGAGCACGTCGGCCCACCCGTCCACGTACTCCGGCGTGTAGTTGTGGCCATGTCCGGCGGGGACCGCGGTCGCCACGGGAACGTCGGCGGCCACCTGTGCGAAGGTGACGATCGGAATCCACCGCATCTGCGGCAGCACGTCCCGCCCCCGCCGCTCGCGCAGCCAGTCCGGCTTGTGCAGCGCCAGCCGACTGCTCCACCACACGATCGGATCCGAGGGGTGCTGTAGGTAGAGCACGCGAGTGCCCTCCCACGGTTCGCCCTCCGGTGGTGCGCCGTTCGCGATCTCGTTGCTGAACCGCACCGTCCGGCCGCGCCGGTAGACCGGCTGCACCTCCGGGGTTCCGGGGTCGCGGTCGTCGGTGAACTCGCGGTGGAGGACGTTGAAGTTCGGCGGCCCGGTGAACAGCACGCCGGACGTGCGGTTGCGCAGGTCATAGGCGCCGCTGAACGCCGCCTCACCGCCGAAGGACCCCAAGCTCTCCCCTGAGACGAGCAGCCGCGGCCGCCGGTCGGGGGGCAGTGACGACCAGTCGGCGTAGACGGCGTCGAACAGCTCCCGGCCGGCCTCGCGGGCTTTCCGCTGGTCCACGAGGTAGGAGATCCACGACGGCAGGTAGGAGTACTGGATCGCGACGACCGCGCTGTCCCCACCGGTCAGGTACTCCACGGTGTTCGCCATGCCGGCGTTGACCCAGCCGCTGCCCGTGGTGTTGGCAATGACCAGATACCGGCGGTCGAACGCCCGCGTTCGCTGCAGCTCCGCCACGGCGAGCTCGGCCTGCTCCTCGATGCTGGGCGCCGTCTCGCGCCCGACGTACACCCGGATCGGCTCCTTGGCCGGCGCCTGGAGGAACCGCCCGATCTGCGCGGCGTGCGGCCCCCCGGCGACGAGCCGGGCGCCCTCACGGCCCAGGGTGTCCCACGGCGCGAGCGATCCGGGGCCGCCGGAGCGCAACGGCGACGTGGGCGGTACGACGCCGGCAAAGGAGGTGTCGTTGCGCAGGGCGAAGGAGCGATCGGCCGCGTCGGCCAGGGCGTTGAGCAGGACCCCGTTCACCAGGAGAACCGTGCCGGCGACGACGACCGCCCAGCCCAGGCCGCGCGCGGCGCGCGGCCCGATGAAGCGCCGCAGCACCCGCACGACAAGGCGGTACGCCGCGCGCAGCGCCCGCGCGAGCCAGACCAGACCGACGAACAGCGCGACGGCGATGAGAGGAAACAGGACGTAGGAGATGACGCCGGGCCCGTCCGCGCCCATCAGGTTCCGCAGCTGGTTCTGCCAGATCTGGCCGAACGTCACCGAGACCGCGAGCGCGACGACCGCGACGACGAGGAAGACGCGCCTGGCGAGCGGACGCGCGGGCCGGGGCGGTCGGTCCGGGAACGCGCGCCACACCGCCGCCGCGAGGACGCCGAGGCCGTAGCCGATCGCGGCGGTGATGCCGCACACGACGCCCTGGACCAGGCCGCTGCGCGGCAGCAGGGACGGCGTGAAGGCCAGGCAGGTGAAGATCAGTGCGGCCCACGCGCCGGGCAGCGTGAAGCGGACCCGGCGGCCCGGACCGCGAGGCGACTGCGCCTCGTCCGAGGGGCGTGGCTGCTCCGGCACCCGCCGCGGGACGTCGTACGCCGTCTCCTCGGCCTTTCCCGGCCCGGATGCCGGCAGCTGCTCCGGCACGGGGGGCGCGGTCCCGCCGGCGGCTCGCGCGGATGGACGACCGTGGTCTGGCCCGCTGTCAGCCATGCGACAAACCTCCCACCCGCCTGGCCGCCTGGCGGGGGACGGCCAGGCGGCATCGTCCATCGAAACGCAGCCGGGCTCTTCCTCCACCGCGGGTGAGCCAGTGGGCGGGGGAGTCGCCCGAGCCGTGTCGCCGCGAGGCGGTGAGGTGATCAACAGGCCGGCGCTAGCATGAGAGACGCGCGGCCGCAGCCGCGCTGCCCGCGATGCCCGCGCCGCGAGAGGAAGCGCGCCATAGTCACCCGCGCTGATCCCCGTTTCGCGGTTCCGGAGCTGCCCTCCCGGTCGGTGCCGCGCCCGCGCCTGGTCGCCGTGCTGGAGGACACCCGCGCCCCGCTCACGCTGCTCGCCGCCGGTCCGGGTGCGGGGAAGACGGTGCTGCTCTGTGAGTGGGCGCAGTCCCGGCGCCGCGGGACTGCCTGGATGTCCCTGACGGCGGCGGACGACGAGCCTCGCCGGTTCTGGGCCCGGTTCCTCGACGCGGTGCGAGCGGTCGGCGTCCCGGCTCCTGACCTGGCCTCGCTGTGGGCGCCGCAGGTCACCGCGGCGCCTTCGGCCGAGTGTCCGGCCGTGGTGCTCGACGACGCGCATCTCCTCACGCGGCCGGACATCGTCGACGGGTTGGACATCCTCGTGCGGCGCGCCGGCGATCGGCTGCGGCTCGTGCTGGCGGCCCGCAGCGATCCGCTGGTCGCCCTCGCCGAGCACCGAGCGGCAGGGCGGTTGTGTGAGCTCCGCGCCGCCGACCTGGCGATGACCGCGGCCGAGGCCCGGCTGTTGCTCGCCGAGCACGGCGTCGCGGTGTCGGAGGGCGATCTAGAGCTGCTGATGGCGCGCACCGAAGGGTGGGTCGCCGGGGTGCGGCTGTGCGCGCTGCGCCTGGAGGGCTCGGAGAACACGGGCCACGTGCTCACCGGGCTCGCTCTCGACTCCGGGTCGATCGGCGAGTTCCTCATCGAGGAGGTGCTCGACCAGCAAGAACCGCGCGTTCGCCGGCTGCTGGTCGAGACCAGCTTCCTGCCGGAGGTGAGCGGACCGCTGGCCGACGCGGTGTGCGGCACGGCGGGCAGCGACGAGCATCTGGCGCGGCTGGCTCGCCGCGGCTCGTTCCTCATGCGGGTCGACGCTGCAGGCTCTGGCTACCGCTACCACCCCCTCCTGCAAGAGGTCCTTCGCCACCTGCTCGACCGGGAGCCGGAGACGCGCCGCCGGGAGCTGTTCCGCCGCGCGGCGCTGTGGCACCGCGAGCGGGGATGCCTGCTCGACGCGCTGACGTGGGCCGAGCGCGCGGGAGATCGAGCGCTCGTCGCCTCCCTGGTGGCGCGCGGCGGGCTCGCCGCGGCGTTCGTCCGCCGCCGTCCGCTTGCCGCCGACCTGCCCCCCCGAGGGGCACCCCGCGGTGACGCGGCGGACGAGGCCGTCTCGGCACTCGGCGATGCGGAGACAGCGATCGCGCAAGCCGCCCTCTCCCGCGCGGCGGTTCCGCTTCACGCGACGACCTCGGTCGAGCCGCCGGCAATGAGCGTCGGCGACGAGGTGGCGAGCGACGACCCTGAGCTGCTCGCCACGCTGGACCTGGCGCGGCTGGGGGAAGCGCGGCGACGTGCGGACCTGCCGGGGGTGGACGCGGCTGCAGCCCGGCTCCTCGCACCGGGAACGGT
>DATGDX010000265.1:0-3351 GCA_035310665.1 Mycobacteriales bacterium
AGGACACCGGCGGCGTAGGCGTTCGCCAGCCCGGCGTTACCGCCCGACGCGACGACGATGCCGACCGAAGGATCGAGCTCACCGCGCTCGCGAGCCGCGAGCTGACGGTTGAAGGCACCCCGTGTCTTGAACACGCCGGCGTACTGCAGGAACTCGCACTTCAGCCACGGTTCGGTCGCGGCCGTGGGAGGGAGCAGCGGGGTACGGCGCAGGTAGCCTCGCGTGCGCGCACGGGCGGCGAGGACGTCGGCGCGGCTGATCACCGCCTACTACGCCGATGCCGGGCGGGAAGTCACGCGGCGGGACGGACGCGGCGATGCGGCGGAGGCGGCCGGTGTGGCGCGACCACGCTGCCGTTGGGCAGCAACTCACCGGTGTCGTCGAACACCACGACCCCGTTGCACAGCAGGGACCACCCCTGCGCGGGCTGGGCGGAGATGGTGCGAGCCGCCTCACGATCCGGCGCGTCGGCGGGCGGGCAGGGCGGACGGTGCATGCACATGTGCGTCCCTCCTTGCGTCCATGTGATCGGGACGTGAAGAACGTACGGTTCCGGAGAGAAGAGCGGCCAGCGGGCCCAGGGTGTGTCGCGCCTCCCCATCGTGGGCGGAAGGCACCACCCAGGTGGTTCGGCTACCGCGGGGCGGCGAACCGCAGGGTGGTGCCGATGCTGGGCTGGACGTAGGCGGTGGGCAGCGCGCGGGCGAGCTCGTGCACGGCGCGCCAGCCGGTGCAGTGCCCGGGGACGACGTAGTCGGGGGCGAACCGTGCCAGCGGGGGGCGGCATCCGCCAGACGTCCCCGCTGGGCAGGACGATCCGACGCTGCCGCCAGGAGTCGGGGTGCAGGACCAGCGGGAGCCCGGGCCGGCCGAGGCGACGCGCGAGACCCTCCAGCCCCGCGTGGTGGTCGGCGTGGCCGTGCGACAGGACGATGGCGCGCAGATCGGCCGGGTGGATCTGCAGCACGTCCAAGTTGTGAACGGCGGTGTCGCGGCCGAGCCCCGCGTCGTAGAGAACGGTGGCGGCCGAACCGCCGTCGTACACGGTGACCACCAACGCGAACCCGTGCTCCGCCCGCAACTGGTCCCGTTCGGACCAGTCCTCCACCATCGGCGCGCGCCGTGCGACCTCGTCGCTCGCGAGCAGCAGATCGACGTACGTGTCGACGAGGACCGTCACGTCCACCCGCGGAACCGGGCGCAACGGCGACTGCCCGCCCATGCCCTCATGGTGCGCACCGCGGCCGACTCCGTCCAGAGGCGGGCGAGGCTCACCACGTGTCGATGCACGGGCGCTTCTTACCCGCTCGGGTCGGCGTCGGCGTGGCTCGCAGGGCCGTGGTGATCCAGCGCCGCGAGTCCGCGGGGTCGATCACGTCGTCGATCTCGAAGTACGTCGCCGCGTTGAGCGCCTTCCCGCGCTCGTACATCCTCGCCACCATGTCCTGAAAGGCGGCTTCCCGCCGGTCGGGGTCGTCGATCGCCTCGAGCTCCCGGCGGTACCCGAGCTTCACCGCTCCCTCCAGGCCCATCGCGCCGAACTCACCGGTGGGCCAGGCCACGGTGAACAGCGGCGCCTTGAAACTGCCGCCGGCCATCGACTGCGCACCGAGCCCGTAACCCTTCCGCAGAACGATCGTGAAGAACGGCACGCTCAGGTTGGCACCGACGACGAACAGACGGCTCACGTGGCGGACGAGCGCCGTTTGCTCCGCCGCCGGTCCGACCAGGAAGCCCGGTGTGTCACACAGGAACAGGATCGGCAGGTCGAACGCGTCGCACAGCTGCATGAAGCGCGCCGCCTTGTCGGCCGCGTCGGCGTCGATCGCGCCGCCCAGGTGCGTCGGGTTGTTGGCGACCAGCCCGAGCGGCCGCCCTTCGACGCGCACGAGGGATGTGACGATTCCGGCGCCGAACCCCCGCCGCAGCTCGAGCACCGAGCCGGCGTCGGCCAGTGTGTCGATCACAACACGGATGTCGTAGGCCTGCACTCGGTTCCCCGGGATCGCATCGCGCAGGAGGTGCTGGTCGGCGCACGCCCACTCGTCGCGCGGCCCGCGGAAATAGGACAGGTAGCGCTTGGCGGCGTCGACGGCCTCCGCCTCGTCGGACACCGCCACGTCGACGACCCCGTTCGGCACCTGTACTGACATCGGCCCGACCTCGTCCGGCGAGTGCACCCCGAGGCCACCGCCTTCGATCATCGCCGGGCCTCCCATCCCGATGTTCGCGTCGGCCGTGGCGATCACCACGTCGCAGCAGCCGAGGAGGGCGGCGTTGCCGGCGAAACAGCGGCCCGAGGCGATGCCGACGAGCGGTACCAGGCCGCTGAGGCGGGCGAAGAGGTGGAACGCCATGACGTCGAGGTAGGACACGCCGGCGACGTCGATGTCCCCCGGGCGCCCGCCGCCGCCCTCGGTGAAGATGACGACCGGCAGCCGCAGCCGCTCCGCCACCTCGAACAGGCGGTCCTTCTTCCGGTGGCCGTGCATGCCTTGAGTCCCGGCCAGGACCGTGTAGTCGTAGGACAGCACCACGGTCTCGGCGCCGGCGACGCGGCCGAGGCCGGCCACCAGGCCATCGGCCGGGGTGGTAGCGATGAGCTCCTCCACCGCTCGGCGGCCGCGCTGCGCCGCGATCACCAGCGGCCCGTACTCTACGAACGTGCCGGGGTCGACGAGGTCGGCCACGTTCTCCCTGGTGGTGCGCTGCCCGCTGCGCCGACGTCGGGCCACCGCGTGGGGCCGGCGGTCGTCGAGTCCGACGGCGTGCCGCTCCACCACCGCGGCCAGGTCGGGGCACACGGCGTCGCGGTTGACGATGTCTTCGTCGGCTTGGTCGCGGGTGACGGGCCCGGCTGCGTCGGCCGGGTCGAGTGCGAGGAGCCGCTGGCCGGGGTCGACGGTCTGCCCGGCGGCAACGGCTATCGCCGTGATCACGCCGCTCGTCGTGGCCGCCACGGCGTGTTCCATCTTCATGGATTCGAGCACGATCAGCCGCTGCCCGGGGTGCACGACGTCGCCCGGCGCCACGTCGATCGACACGACCGTCGCCCGCATCGGCGCCACGACGGTCGAGGAAACGGCGGACGGGTCCATGCGCTGTTTCTAGCCGAGCCACTGTCGAGTAGGCGCGCTTGGCGACGGCGTCCGGCCGAATCGGTGAAATCAAGACATCGTCGATGTGTCATTGGCCGGGTCGGCTGCGGGGCCCGGCCTCGCTCAAACAGCGTGCAGCTTCCCGCGGAGGAAGGTCACCGCCGTGTCGAGGGCGTCCCGGGTCGGCTCCCCGGGGGCGTCGATCAGGTCGGCCGTCAGAACCGAGTGGTGCCTCGGCAATGGACCCCTCGGG
>DATGDX010000266.1:0-4400 GCA_035310665.1 Mycobacteriales bacterium
CGACCGCGGGGGCCGGTCAGGACGACGGCTGCGGCAGCCGGCACCTGATCTTCGGGTTGACCCCGGCGTAGTTCAGCGGTCCCGCGATGATCGTGGCCGCGATCGTCCCGACCTTGGCGCAGTTCGCCGCCGACCCGCTGAAGTAGTCGCGCTGCGCGGCTGCCGCCACCCCGATCAGCAACCAAATCACGAGCAGTGCGCTCCCGATACGCATGGTGCCCTCCGTGCCCCGCCACCCGAGCGCCGCTTCCGGCCTGCCCCGGCCGCCGGACCCGGACCGCTGCGTCCTTCCCCCCGCCCGGTCCGTCCTTCCCGCAGTCGGCTCCCGCGATGCGCGCTCCCCCGGATCTTCGGCCCACGACGGGCGGCGGTCGGCCGGAAACGGTCGCACGGCGCAACGGTCACATGTCGGAAGAGAAGCGGATCGCCGCGTCCGGGATCACTGCCGCGACCCACACGCGCGCACCCGACCGCAACTCGTTACGGTCGCCCACACGCGCCTCGTCGCCGACGACCACGTCGTCGAGCACGCTCCCCGCGCCCACCACGGCACCGCGCCCGACCACCGACCCGCGCACCCGCGCGCCGTCCCCCACGACCGCGCCGTCGAAGAGCACCGAACCTTCCACGACGGCACCGGCGTCGACCCGGGCGCCGACGCCCACCGCCGTCCCGCCGGTCAGGCGCGCCGACGGGTCGACGGCGGCGCCCGGCAGCACGAGGCGTTCCCCGGTCGGACCGGGCACCGCCGGGGACGGCGCGACGCCGAGCACGAGGTCGCAGGAGCCGCGGACGAACGCGGCCGGGGTCCCGACGTCCAGCCAGTACGCCGGGTCGACCACGCCGGTCACCCGCGCCGCGTCGAGGAGCAACCCGGGGAACGTCTCCCGCTCCACCGACACCGGCCGCCCGGACGGGATCGCGTCGATGACGCGCCGCTGGAACACGTAGCACCCGGCGTTCACCTGGTCCGTGACGATGTCCTCCGGGCGGGTCGGCTTCTCGAGGAAGGCGGTGACCGCACCGGTCTCGTCGGTCGGCACGAGGCCGAACGCCCGGGGGTCGTCGACGCGGGTCAGGTACAGGGACACCTCGGCGCCGGACGCGTCGTGCGCGGCGAGCAGCCCGCCGATGTCGAGCCCGGACAGCACGTCACCGTTGAAGATCAGGACGGGGTCCTTCGGCCCGCCCCGCAACCGGTCGGCGACGTTGCGGATCCCGCCGCCGGTGCCGA
The DNA here is from genome assembly GCA_035310665.1 of Mycobacteriales bacterium. Classification (GTDB taxonomy): domain Bacteria; phylum Actinomycetota; class Actinomycetes; order DATGDX01; family DATGDX01; genus DATGDX01. The sequence goes on from DATGDX010000266.1 coordinate 1,235, forward strand.
GAGGTTCGCGCTCCCACACGTACTCCAGCTCGAGCCCCAGCGCGTACCCGTCGCCGAAGTGCTCCTCGAACACCTCCGCCTTGTACGACGTCGACAGGATCGCGTGGGTCACCCCCGCGTCGCGGGCGCGCGCGAGCAGGTGGGTGACGAACGGGACCCCGGCGGCCGGCAGCATCGGCTTCGGGGTCGTGACGGTCAGCGGGCGCAGCCGGGTGCCCTGGCCGCCCACGAGCAGGATCGCGTCGATGCCTCAGCCCTCCGATCGAATCGGGATCGCGTCCACCCGCGGGGCGGGATTCGCCGGCGGGGCGGGGTCGAGCAGCGTCGCGGGCCGGGTCGGCGCCGCGCCCTCCCCGACCCCCGGAAACGCCCGGGACAGCGCGTAGCGTCCGGCGAGGCCCCCCGCCAGCGCGGCGCGCAGGGCCGCCCACCGCCCCCCCGGATAGCGGCGCGCCAGGTAGCGGTAGGCGCTGACGTGGTGGGCGCGGACCATCGGGTCGCGTGCCCGCGCGGTCGCGTGCCCGCCGGCATGGGTGACGACCGCGGACGGCACGTACACCGACTGCCACCCCCGGCGGCCCAGCCGATCACCGAGGTCGGTGTCCTCGAAGTACATGAAGTACGCCGGGTCGAACCCGCCGACCGACTCCCACGCCGCGCGGCGCAGCAGCAGGCACGACCCGGACAGCCAGCCCACCGGTCCCTCCACCGGCCGGCCCCGCTCGCGCCGGTACGCCGCGGTCCACGGGTTGCCCGGCCACCACCACCCGGCCAGCGCGTGGCCCACGCCGCGGCGCAGCGAGGGCAGCGACCGCGCGGACGGGTAGAGCGACCCGTCGGCGGTGCGGATCGCCGGGCCGAACGCGCCGCCGCGCGGCCACGCCTCGGCGGCAGCCAGCATCCGGTCGAGCGCCCCCGACGTGAACGTGATGTCGGGGTTGGCGACGAGCAGCCACGGCGTGCGCGCCGCGTCCGCGCCCACGTTCGCGGCCCGCCCGTAGCCGATGTTCCCCCCGGTGCGCACCAGCCGCACCGCCGGGTCGCCGGCCGCGGCCGCCTCCGGCGCCCCGTCGGTCGAGCCGTTGTCGGCGAGCACCACCTCGTACGCCGCCGTCGTCGCGGTCCGCAGCGACGCGAGGAAACCCGACAGAGTGTCACCGGGGAAGTACGTGACGACGACGACGCGCACGAGCGGAGACCGGCCGGGGGGGTGCGCCGCCCCGGCCGCGGCGGACGAAGTCACTGGGCGACGGCCCGCGCGTACGTCGTCAGGTGCGCCTCCGCGCTGGCGGCCCAGGTGAACTCGTGGGCCCGGGCCAGCGCGGCCTCGTCGAGGGACCGGCGCCGGGCGGCATCATCGAGCAGCGCCGCCAGGGTGGCGCCGATCGACGGGGCGTCCGGCTCGGTGTAGGCGACCGCGTCGCCGCCCACCTCCGGCAGCGACAGCCGGAGAGTGGTCAGCACGGCCGCCCCGCAGGCCATCGCCTCGAGCACGGGCAGCCCGAACCCCTCCCCCGCGCTCGGGTAGGCGACGACGAGCGCGCCGCCCAGGAAGCCGGGCAGGTCTGTGAACCGCAGATAGCCCGGTCGCAGCACCCGCAGGTGGCTCGGCACCTCGGCGACCGCGGCGTCGACCGCGTCGTCCCAGCCGGTGCTCCCGGCGAGCACCAGCGCCGGGGGCTCGGCGCGGTCGACGACGGCGCGCACCCATCCGCGGATGAGGCTGGGAACGTTCTTGCGGGGCTCGAGCATGCCGAGGAACGCGACGTACGGGTAGCCGTGCAGCCCGAGCCGGTCGGACACCCGCGTCCGCTCCGCCTCGGTCGGGGGGTGGAAGCTCGCCGGGTCGACGCCGTGGTAGGCGACGTCGATCCGGGTCGGGTCGGCGTCGAGCAGCCGCACGAGCTCCTCGCGGGTGGCCTTCGACGGGACGATCGTGCGCGTCGCCCGGCGCAACGAGGTGCGGGTGGCGGACCGGAAGAACGTGCCCTTGACGACGGTGTGCACCTCGGGCGCGGAGAAGAACGTCGCGTCGTGGATCGTCACCACGACCGGGCGCCCCGCGCGCAGGGGCATCGTGTAGTGCGGCGAGTGCAGGACGTCCGCGCCGACCTGGGCGGCGACCAGCGGGAGCCCGGTCTGCTCCCAGGCGAGCCGGGCCGGGCGGTGGGCGATCGCCGGCGGTCCGGGCACGATCACCGCGTTCGGGGCCATCCGGCCGAACCGCTCGGCGTCCGCGCGCTGGCAGACCACCGCGAGGTCGGCCCCGGCGACGTCCAGCGCCACGATCAGACCGTCGACGTAGCGGCCGACGCCTCCCCGGTCGGCGGGCACCGCGGTCGCGTCGACGAGCACACGCGGCTGCACTCCTGGATCCCTCCCCGCCGGTTGCTCACGCTCGAGCTCATCCTCGAGCTCGTTGCGCCGAGCCTACGCGGTCCCGTGGTGGCTCGGTCACGACGCGACCGCGTCGTACACGCGCCACAGCGCGGCCGCGGAACGCTCCCAGGAGAAGTGTGCGGCACGGACCGGCCCCGCCGCGCGCAGCCGGGCCCGCACCTCGGCGTCGTCGACGACGGTGCGCAGCGCGGCCGCCAGCGCGGGGACGTCACCGACCGGGGTGGCGAGCACCGCGTCCGCACCCACCTCGACGAGCGCCGGCGCGTCGCTGCTCACCACCGGGACCCCGGCCGCCATCGCCTCGAGCACCGGCAGCCCGAACCCCTCCGCACGGCTGGGCGCGACGAGCGCGCTCGCGCGGGCGAGGACGACCGCGAGGTCCTCGTCGGGCAGGTGACCGAGCAGCCGGACCCGGCCGGGGGCCAGCCCCTGCCGCGTCGCGTCGGCGCCCGGATCCACGCCGCCCCACCCGGCGGGCCCGGCGACGAGGAGCGGCAGGTCCGGGGCCTCGGGGTGAGCCAGGGCGGCGAGCGCCACGTCGAGGCCCTTGCGCGGCTCGAGGGTGGCGAGCGTGAGCAGGTACGCCGGCGGCAGCGCGAGGCGGGCCGCGGTCGCGTCCGCCGCGGGACCGGTCGGCGGGCGCAGCGCGCCGGTGACGCCCGGGGGCACGACCCGCAGCCGGTCACCGAGCGGCAGCCGGGACGCGAGCTCCGCGGCGGCGGCCGCCGAGGGGACGACGACGACGTCGGCGGTGCGGGCCACCCGC
>DATGDX010000267.1:0-2483 GCA_035310665.1 Mycobacteriales bacterium
CACTGGACAACACCACGACATAGGGCGACCGACGAGACATCGCAGCCTCCGACAGCAGGCACAGCCGGGAGGCTCGGCGCTTCCCCTCGCCGAGACAGGGGAAGAACTTACACCGACGTAATTCGGGCGGCGACCACTAGGCGACGAGCCGGGACACCACGACGACGCGCGACGCGTCCGCGTCCAGCCGGTGGGCCGCGACGAACGCGGCAGGGTCACCGCACCGGGGGCGTTGGCCGTGGTGTCGACCGGAGTCTCGAGCAATTCGACGGGTCCGCGTCGGACGGCGCGGGCGCGGGCGACGAGTTCCTCGGTGCCGAACGTGAGCGACACCCGCCGGGGCAGGAACCGGGCCAGCGTCATAGACATGACCGTGCACAAGATTGGCACGCGGGTCGGCATGGCCACGCCGTAGAGTGCGTCGAGGCACTGCGGCCAATCCCACACGTGCAGCAGATCGGGACGCTCCCGGTCCACTGCCGCGCGTAATGCCCGCATCCGACCGAGCGAGGGGTTGCGGAGCCCGTCGGGAGCCGGCAGCAGCCGGAGCCCCTTCCCCGCAGCCAGCTCTGCCGCGGGTCCTGGGGTCGCGAAGAGCGTCACGTCCAGGCCGAACCGGTCACGGGCCTGCGCGGTGAGCTCGATGGCGTTCGTCTGGGTGCCACCCAGCTCGAGCCGGTGCGCGTACACGAGGACCTTCATGCGGCAGCCCGGACTCGTCGGGCGGGCACGCCGGCCCACACCTCCCGGGGAGGGACGTCGCGCAGCACGACGGCGCCCATCCCTACCAGGGCCCCGGCGCCGATCCGGACCCCTTCCCGGACCAGCGCACCCGACCCCACGTAGCAGCCGTTCCCCGCCACGGTCCCGCCACCGAGTCGGACTCCCGCGCCGAACGTGACATCGTCGCCGACCTCGTCGTCATGGGTGAGCACCACGTGCGGCATGACGGCCACGTGAGCGCCGACGGCGACGGGAGCAGTGACGACGACGCCGGCGAGCAGCACTGTCCCCGGGCCGAGCGTCGCGCCTGCCGCGAGAGACGCGGCGGGGTGCACGACCGTGGCATACGCGTCGGGCGGCAGCCCGAGGCGCGAGACGATCCGGCGTCGGGACGAGTAGTCGCGCGGCGAGCCGGTACACACCACGAGGCGGGCCTCCGGATGGGCGAGCGCCGCCTCGACCGGCCCGAGCACGGGCAGCCCGTCGACCACCGTTCCCTGCCGGTTAGGCGCGTCGTCGAGAAACCCGAGCAGCCGGAATGTGGGGGCGACGCTGTTGACCGCGTGCACCGCGCAGGCGGTCTCCCGGGCGAACCCTCCGCACCCGACGAGCAGCAACGGGACGGCGCTCACGCCGCGGCCGTTCCCGCCGCGTGACGCAGGACGGCGACGACGTGGTCCTGCGCCGGTTCGGACAGCTCGTGGTAGAGCGGCAGGATCAACGACTGCCGGGCCAACCGCTCGGTCACCGGCAGGTCGGCATGCGGATGGTCCGCGTACGCCGGCTCCAGGTGGCTCGCCATGATCCCGCGGCGGGGCGACACGCCGGCGGCCTCGTACCGGGACAGCAGCTCGTTGCGGGTGACCGGGAAGTCGTCCGGCAACAGCACCCAGAACGACTGGTAGTTCGTGGTCCCGTAGGGCGGGTCGGTCGCCGTGACCAGGCCCGGCACCGCGGCGAGCAACTCCCGGTAGCGCTCGGCCAGCGCCCGGCGACGGGCGACGATCGCATCCAGCGACCGCCGTCGGCTCCACGCGGCCACTGCCGCGGCGCCCCTCCCCGCGGCGGCGACTGCTGTTCGTCGGCAGGGACTTCCACACGAAGGCGGGCGACGTCGTGGTCGCGGCGTTCCGCCTGCTCCGCGCGGAGTTCGACCCGCGCATGACGCTCACGGTCGCGGGTCCAGCCGCGTGGCCGTTGCCCGGCCCGGTCCCGGACGGCGTACGGTTCCTCGGCCCGGTTCCCGTGCGCCGGGTGGCCGACTTGCTGGACGACGCCGACCTGTTCGTCATGCCGTCGCGTTTCGAGGGCTTCGGCATCGCTTTCGCCGAGGCTCTCGCGCGCGGGCTCCCGTGCATCGCGCGCGACGACTTCGCGATGCCGGAACTCGTCGTGCCCGGACACAACGGTGCCCTGGTGCGTGACGACGACCCCGTCGCGCTCGCGTACGCGATCGCCGACGTCCTGCAGGACGAGCACGTCTACGCGCGGTGCGCGGGGTCGGCGGCCGCCGTCTCCGCGCACTTCACCTGGAACGCGCCGCACTCGAGACGCTCGCCGTGATGCAGGTGTTCGCGGCCACCGGCTGAGTTCCCGCTCGACTCCTCGGTCCAAACAGGCATACTAATCAGTTCGTAAGTAGCTGGACTTCGATCTCCTTTTCTGGTTGAATCGGTGCGTGCGGGACAACGACGGCCGGAAGCTCGACCACAAGACGCTGGAGACGCTGCGGGTCCGGGCGGTGCAGCAGATCGAGAACG
>DATGDX010000268.1:0-6156 GCA_035310665.1 Mycobacteriales bacterium
GATAGCACACGCCGCGTGGGCGGGGCGGGTCGAGGTCGGTCCGGAGGACGTGCGGGCGGCGGCCCGGCTGGCGCTGCCGCACCGGCGGCGGCGCAACCCGTTCGACGCGCCCGGCCTCGACGAGCAGCGGCTGGCGGACACGCTCGAGGAGGCCCTGCGAGAGACGCGGGACGAGGCCGGGGGCAGTGGCGATCCGGGAGGCGATCCGGGAGGCGACCCGGGAGGCGACCGGGGAGGCGACCGGGATCCGGACGATCCACCGCCCGGCGGCGGTGGATCGGGAGGCGAGTCGCCGAGCGGGGCAGACGACCGGGCACGTGCTCCCGCCTCGTCGGGCGGGCCGTCCGGGGAGCGGGACCCATCCGGGGAGCCGGCCGGGCAGCCGCCCGCGGAGCAGCCGGCCGTGCCGCCGGGCGCGCCCTTTCGCCCGCGACGGCTCGAGGTCCCCGGCATCGGCAGCGGCGCGGCGGGGCGACGCTCCCGCGCGCGGACGGACACCGGAGCGACCACGGGTGCCTGCCGGCCGCGCCACCGGCTCGAGCGCCTGCACGTTCCGGCCACCCTCGCGGCCGCCGCGCCGTACCAGCGGGCGCGCGGCCGGACCGGCCGGGGCGTGCTGCTGCGCGCGGAGGACCTGCGCGAGCCGCGACGGGAGGGGCGGGAGAGCAACCTCGTGCTCTTCGTCGTCGACGCGAGCGGGTCGATGGCGGCACGAGCCCGGATGAGCGCGGCGAAGGGCGCGGTCGTCTCGCTGCTCCTCGACGCCTACCAGCGGCGGGACAAGGTGGGGATGGTCACCTTCCGCGGCACCGGCGCCGAGGTCGTGTTGCCGCCCACCTCCTCGGTGCAGACCGCGGTCGCCCGGCTCGCCGCCCTGCCCACCGGCGGGCGCACCCCGCTCGCCGCCGGGCTGCTGCGCGCCGCCGACGTCGTACGCGTCGAGCGGCTGCGCGACCCGCGCCGGCGGCCGCTGCTCGTCCTCGTCACCGACGGCCGGGCGACCGCGGTCGGTGCGGCGGGCGGGAACCGCGACCCGGGGGGCGACCCGGTCGCCGCCGCGCGCGGCGCCGCCCGGGTGCTCGCCCGCGCCGGCGTCGCGTCCGTGGTCGTGGACTGCGAGACCGCGCGGGTGCGCCTCGGCCTTGCCGCCGAGATCGCGGCCGCGCTCGGCGCGGCGCTGCTGCGGCTCGACGAGGTGGCCGCGCAGACCCTGGCCGCGTCCGCGCGGGCGCTCAAGGAGGTGGGCTGATGCCGCAGGGCCAGCCGGCGGTGGTCCCGGACGACGGGCTGACGACCCGGCAGCGGCGCACGTCGCCACTGCTGATCGTCCACACCGGTGAGATGAAGGGGAAGTCGACAGCGGCGTTCGGGCTCGCCCTGCGCGCGTGGCACCAGGGCTGGCCGATCGGCGTGTTCCAGTTCGTCAAGAGCGCGAAGTGGAAGGTCGGGGAGGAGGCGGCGCTGCGGGCACTCGGCCGGGTGCACGAGCAGACCGGCGAGGGCGGGCCCGTCACCTGGCACAAGATGGGCGAGGGCTGGTCGTGGATCCAGCGGCCCGGGACCGACGCAGACCACGCGGCGAACGCGCGCGAGGGTTGGGCGCAGGCCACGCGCGACCTCGCCGCGGAGACCTTCCGGTTCTACGTCCTCGACGAGTTCACCTACCCGATGAGCTGGGGCTGGGTCGACGTCGAGGACGTCGTCGCGACGCTGCGCACCCGGCCGGGGTTCCAGCACGTCGTCATCACCGGCCGCGGGGCGGACCCGCGGCTGGTCGACGCCGCCGACCTCGTCGTCGAGATGCGCAAGGTTAAGCACCCGATGGACGCCGGCCGGAAGGGTCAACGGGGGATCGAGTGGTGACCCTGCCCCGGCTCGTCGTCGCCGCGCCCGCGAGCGGGTCGGGCAAGACCAGCATCGCGACCGGGCTGCTCGCGGCCGTGCGTGCCGGGGGCCTCGACGTCTCGCCGCACAAGGTCGGCCCGGACTACATCGACCCGGGTTACCACGCGCTCGCCGCCGGGCGGCCGGGGCGCAATCTCGACCCGTACCTCGTCGGGGAGCACCGGATCGTCCCGCTGTTCCTCCACGGGGCGACGACACCGACCGTCGCCGACCTCGCGGTCGTCGAGGGCGTCATGGGGCTCTTCGACGGGGCGAGCGCGCCGGGTCTGCCCGCCGGGTTCGCGTCGACCGCGCACGTCGCCACGCTGCTCGACGCGCCCGTGTTACTCGTCGTCGACGCGGCCGCCCAGGGCCGCTCCGTCGCGGCCCTGGTGCACGGGTTCGCGACGTACGACCCGGCGGTCCGGATCGGCGGCGTCGTGCTCAACCGGGTCGGCTCGGACCGGCACGAGGCGATCCTGCGCGCCGCACTCGACCCGCTCGGCCTGCCCGTGCTCGGCGCGATCCGCCGCCGCGCGGCGCTGGCCAACCCCTCGCGGCACCTCGGGCTGGTGCCCGCCGCCGAGCGCTCCCCCGACGCGCGCCGCACGGTCCGGGAGCTGGCCGCGGTGGTCGCGGCGTCCGTCGACCTCGACGCGGTCCTCGCGCTCGCCCGCACCGCACCCGCGCTGCCCGCCGCGCCGTGGGAGCCGGCCGCCGAGGTGGGACCGCCGCTGCCCGGGCGCCCGCGGATCGCGCTCGCCGCCGGCGCCGCGTTCACCTTCGGCTACCCGGAGACGGCCGAGCTGCTGGCGGCGGCCGGCGCCGAGGTGGTCCCGGTCGACCCGCTGGTCGACGAGACGCTGCCGGGCGGGACGCGCGGGCTGGTGCTGGGCGGGGGGTTCCCGGAGGTGTACGCCGCGGAGCTGTCGGCGAACGCGCCGCTGCGCGCGCGGGTCGCGGCGCTCGCCCGCGCCGGCGGCCCGGTCGCCGCGGAGTGCGCCGGGCTGCTCTACCTCGCCCGCTCCCTCGACGGAGCCCCGATGTGCGGCGTGCTTCCCGCCGACACGCGGATGACCGGCCGGCTCTCCCTCGGCTACCGCGAGGCGGTCGCCGCCACCGACTCGGTGCTCGCGCCCGCGGGCACCGCGGTGCGGGGGCACGAGTTCCACCGCACCACCTGTGACCCACCCGACAGTGCACCCCCGGCCTGGCGCGGCTCGGACGGGGCGTCCGAAGGGTTCGTCGCCGGCCCCGTGCACGCGTCGTACCTCCACCTGCACTGGGCGGGGCGCCCCGGCGTCGCCCGGCGGTTCGTCGCGAGCTGCCGGTGAACCCCCCACGGTTGATCGGCGTCGGGGTCGGCCCCGGCGACCCCGAGTTGATCACGGTGAAGGCCGTCCGGGTGCTGCGCGCGGCCGACGTCGTCTTCGTCCCGGTGATGGCGACCGGTGAGCTCGGCCGGGCGGAGGCGACCGTGCGCGCGCACGTGGAGCCGGGGCGGCTGCGGCGCGCGGTCTTCGCGCTGGGCGACGGACACGATCGGGGGCGGCGACACGCGGCGTGGGAGGCGGCCGCGGACGCCGTCGCCGCCGCCTTCCGCGACGCTGCCACGACCGTGGCGTTCGCGACGATCGGCGACCCCAACCTGTACTCGACGTTCAGCTATCTCGCCGACGCGGTCCGCGATCGGCTCCCGGACACCATGGTCGAGACCGTTCCCGGGATCACCGCGATGCAGGCGCTCGCCGCGGCGAGCGGGACCGTGCTCTGCGAGGGAACGGAGTCGTTGGCGCTGCTGCCGCTGACCGCCGGGATGGAGGCGTTCGAGACCGCGCTCGACCGCTTCGACACGGTCGTCGCGTACAAGGGCGGCGCCGTGCTGCCCGAGCTGCTCGCGCTGCTGCGCGCGCACGGTCGGCTCGACGACGCGGTGTACGGCGCGGCACTCGGCCTGCCGACCGAGGACGTGCGCCCCGCCCGGGACGTTCCGGACGGACCGGGGCCGTACCTGTCGACCGTGCTGGTCCCCCCGCGGCGGGGTGACCGGTGAGCGGGCAGCCGGTGCGGGGGCAGCCGGTGAGCGAACCCGTGAGCGAGCGGCCGACGAGCGGGCGGGTCGTGTTCGTGGGTGCGGGGCCCGGTGCGGCGGACCTGGTGACCGTGCGCGGCGCGCGGGCGATCGGCGCGGCCGACGTCGTCGTCTGGGCCGCGAGCCTGGTCTGCGCCGAGGTGCTCGACTACGCCCGCCCCGACGCGCAGATCGTCGACTCGGCGCAGCTGCCGCTCGAGGAGCTGGCGGCGACCTACGAACGGGCGGCGCGGGACCAGCTCACCGTCGCGCGCATCCACTCCGGCGACCCCGCGCTGTGGGGCGCGTTGCAGGAGCAACTGGACCGCTGCCGCGCGCTGGGCCTCGCGGTCGAGGTCGTCCCCGGGGTGAGTGCGTACGCCGCGGCGGCCGCCGCCGTCGGCCGCGAGCTGACGATCCCCGAGGTCGCCCAGTCGGTGATCCTCACCCGGCTCGCGGGGGGCAAGACGCCGATGCCGCCCGGGGAGCAGGTGCGCGAGTTCGCCCGGCACGGCACCACGATGGCCGTGTTCCTCTCCGCCGCCCGGTCGGGGCAGTTGCAGGAGGAGCTGCTCGCGGGCGGCTACCCGCCGGACACCCCGGTCGTGGTCGCGTACCGCGTCACCTGGCCCGGCGAGCTCGTGCTGCGGTGCACGGTGGACACGCTGGAGGCCACCGTGAAGGCGCACCGGCTGTGGAAGCACACCGTGTTCCTCGTCGGCCCGGCGCTCGTCGCCGGCGGCACCCGCTCCCACCTGTACCACCCCGGGCATTTCCACGGCCACCGCCGCGCCGACGCGGAGTCGCGCCGCACGCTGCGCGGAACGGCGCCGCCGTGACCGACCCGGAGCTGCGCGAACCCGACCTGCCGCGCACGGCGAAGGCCCGGCCGCGCGCGCTGCGCACCGGGTGGACGACCGGCACCTGCGCCTCGGCGGCGGCGAAGGCCGCCACGCTCGCCCTCGTCACCGGCGAGTCCCCGCGACACGTCGAGGTCGCGCTGCCCTCCGGGCAGCGGGTCAGGTTCCCGGTCGAGCGCTGCGTCCTGCACGCCGACGACCCGGGCGGGGACGCCGCCGGGGCGAGCGCCGAGGCGGTCGTCGTCAAGGACGCCGGTGACGACCCGGACGTGACGCATGGCGCGCACCTGACCGCGACCGTGTCCTGGCGGGAGGCGCCGGGGATCGACCTCGGCGGCGGCCCCGGGGTCGGCGTCGTGACCAGGCCGGGGCTGGGCCTGCCGACGGGCGGGCCCGCGATCAACGACACGCCCCGCCGGATGATCACCGGAGCGGTCGGGGAGGTCGTGGACCTGGCGGCGCGCGGCGTCCGCGTCGTCATCTCCGTCCCGCACGGCGAGGTGATGGCCCGCAAGACGACCAACGCGCGGCTCGGGATCGTGGGCGGGATCTCGATCCTCGGGACCACGGGGATCGTGCGCCCATTCTCCACCGCCTCGTGGCGGGCGAGCGTGGAGCAGGCGGTGTCGGTGCTCGCCGCCCAGGGGGGCCGGACGCTGGTGCTGTCGACCGGCGGGCGGACCGAGCGGGCGGCGATGCGGCTGCTCCCCGAGCTGCCCGAGGTCGCGTTCGTCGAGGTGGGCGATTTCACCGGGGCCGCGCTACGGCAGGCCGTCGCGCACGGGCTCGCCGCGGTGGTGTTCGTCGGCATGGCGGGCAAGCTCACCAAGCTCGCGTCCGGGGTGCTCATGACCCACTACACCCGTTCGCGGGTGGACCACGGCCTGCTGGGCGACGTGACCGCCGCGGCCGGCGGCCCGAGCGGGCTGGCCGCCGAGGTCAGCGCGGCCAACACCGCCCGGCACGCGTACGAGCTGTGGGAGGCCGCCGGGGTGCTGCGCGCGGCCGGCGACGAGCTGTGCCGCCGGGTGCGCGACGTGCTCGTCCGGTTCAGCGGCGGACGGCTCGGCGCGGAGGTCGCGATGGTGGACTTCGCGGGCTCGCGGGTCGTGGCGGCCACCCGCCCCGGGTGGGTCACGTGATCACCGTCGTGGGGTACGACGGGTCGGCGCTGACCCCCGCCGCGGACGCGGCGCTCGCCGCCGCCGCGCTCGTCGTCGGCGGGCGCCGGCACCTCGCCGCCGTGCCCGTCCCCCCGGGCGCGCGGACCGTCGAACTCGGCGACGTCGACGACGGCGTGGAGGCCCTACTGCGGCACGAGCGGGAGGGCGCGGGCCCCGC
>DATGDX010000269.1:0-1581 GCA_035310665.1 Mycobacteriales bacterium
GATGGCCTGCTCGCGCACCTTTCCCGGCGTCGGGTCAGCCACGCGACGGTCCGCGGGATGGAGGCAGGTGACCTCGTCCGGGTCGCTCAACACGCTTTCCCTCCCTTCGCGGTGGCTGATTGAGGCTATGCCGGTGGCGCCGGGCGCTGGAAGAGGCCAGCCGCGATCGCGGTCGGTACTACCAGCTAATGAGGCCAGCCTCGGACCGCCGAGTCGTGGGTCGCCTAATCTGATCGTCGCCTGACGGCGTGGCTGGGAGCGGTTCGACGCTGCCCTCAGGGGTCGCGGCTGCGCCGCGAGCACTGCCCCAATGGGGGTTGCGTGGTCGTCCTGCGGGAGGCTGCCGCCGGAGGTGGCGGCGATGGCGACCCGGCCGGTGACGGTGAGCGACGTTCTGCGCGGGCACGTGGTGTTGGACCTGGAGAGCTTCGACCGGATCTACCTCAACGGCTACGTGCCCTTGTTGCAGGTCGGCGGGCAGGTGGTGAGCTTCCTCACCCGCCACCTCGGGTTCCCGATCCCCTCGCCGGCGCTGCTGGAGAAGATCGGGAACCGGTTCCGGCTGGCGGTGCGACGGTTCGCCGCGGAGAACGACGTGCCGATGGTCCGGTTCGCCAAGGGCGAGCGGAAACTGGAGGTGATGCGCCCGCACCTGGACCGGCTGGCCGCGCAGGGCCGCTGCGGGGTGGCCGCGATCGGGGTGGCGCAGGAGTTCCAGCGGGTGTTCACCGCCAGCACCGAGGACCGCGACGGCCCCGGCGCGCCGCACTTCCGCTTCGCCAAGGCCGACCGGCGGGTGATCGCCTACTACTTCTACGTCGTCGACGAGGCGTTCGGGCCGGCGTTCGTCAAGGTCTGTGCGTACTTCCCGTACCCGATCAAGATCTGGTTGAACGGGCATGAGTACGCCAAGCGGGCCGCCGCCGCGGCGGGGATCGCCTTCACCCCGCTGGCCAACGGGTTCGCGGCCACCGAGGATCCGGCGGGCCTGCAGGAGGTCTGCGCGCGGCTGGGCGCCGGCGCGGTCCGGGTGTTCTGCGAGCGCTGGTGGTCGCGGCTGCCGCTGCCGTTGACCGAGGCCGACCGGGCCGCCGGCTACTGGTGGGAGATCTCAATGCGCCAGGTCGAGGTGTCCCGCACCCTGGTCTGCGACGCGCCGCGGCAGGCCCGGGCGTTCTTCGAGGCGCTGTGCGTGGACAACCTCGACCTCGGCCGCCCGGACGACATGCAGGTCGTCTTCGCCCGGCGGGTGCGCACCGACCCGGTGGGTGGCTACCGCACCCGGCTGCTGCGGTCCGGCGACGAAGTCACGCTCAACGCCTACTTCCGCCACTCCCGGGTGAAGAGCTACCTGAAGGAGGGCCGGGCGTTTCGGATCGAGACCGTGGTCAACGACCCCGGCGACCTCGGCCTCCCCCGCCGCCTCGCGCACCTGGACGAGCTGTTCGTCCGGGCCCGTGACGTCAACCGCCGGATGGTCGACACTTTCCGGGTCGGCCAGGGCTGTGTCCTTGCGAGCCCAGCCTTTGAGCGGGTCGCGCGACCGTCCGTCCAGGACGGCCGGAGGGCCCCGGCCCTGCG
>DATGDX010000270.1:0-8150 GCA_035310665.1 Mycobacteriales bacterium
ACACCGTGGTCCACATGAACGTCGTGGCCAGCGTGGACGGTGCTGGCGGCCGGATGTCGATGAAAGAGATCAACATCATCGGCAGCATGCAGCTGCTCGCGGCCTGTCAGAAGGCGCCGAGCGTGCGGACGCTGGTCGTGAAGTCCACCAGCGCCGTTTACGGGTCGTCGGCCCGTGACCCGGCGTTGTTTATGGAGGAGATGGAGCCCCGGGCGGTGCCGCGGTCGGGGTACGCGAAGTACGCGTTCGAGGTCGAGGGCTACGTCCGCGGGTTCGCCCGGCGCCGTCCCGACGTCGCCGTGACCGTGCTGCGGTTCACCGACATCGTCGGCCCGCGCATCGAAACCCCGCTGACGAGGTACTTCAGCCTGCCCGTGATCCCCACCGTGCTCGGCTTCGACCCCCGGCTGCAGTTCACCCACGAGGACGACGGCATCGAGGTGCTGCGTCTCGCGGCGTCGGGCGAGCATCCGGGGATCTTCAACGTGAGCGGCCCCGGGGTTCTCCCGCTCTCGCAGGCCGCCCGGCGGGCCGGGCGGCCGACGGTGCCGCTCCTTCCCGCGGCGCTCGCTCCGGTCGGGAGGGTCCTGCGCCGCGCGCGCCTCGTCGACTTCTCCGCCGAGCAGGTGCGTTTCCTCCACCACGGCCGCGCGGTGGACATCGGGCGGCTCCGGGAGGATTTCGGCTCCCTGCCCCGCTACTCCACCCGGCAGGCCTTCGACGACTTCGTCCACGGCCGCGCGCTGCGCAGCTACCTGCCGCAGGGGACGGTGGCGGAGGTCGAACGCGTCGTGCTCGGCGCGCTCGCGCAGCGGAGGACGATCGGTGCCTGAGGCGCGCGTGATCCCCATCGTCGCCGGCCGCCCGTTCGACGCGCCCCCGGGGCGGCGTGGGACGCAGGGACGCTGCGTGGCGGTCGGGCCGGACGGCGAGCGCTGCCGCGCCCGCGCGGTCGTCGACGGGCGCTGCGCCGAGCATGCCCTGGCCGCGGCGGGCACGGGCGCCGACGCGGCGCGGCCGGGGAGCGAGGGACGCGAGCGGGCCACGCCCGCGGCGTGGGAGCGGCGGCTGGCCGGCGGGCTGGCGTTCCTGCGCCGCCGCCTCAGCGGGGACTACGACGTCGACGAGTTCGGGTTCGACCCGGACCTCACCGAGCACGTGCTCATGGCGCTGGTGCGCCCGCTCTACGACAGGTACTTCCGCGTGGAGACCCGCGGTCTCGAACACGTCCCCGACACGGGCGGCGCGCTGGTGGTCGCCAACCACTCGGGCACGATCCCGCTCGACGGGGTCATGACCCAGCTCGCGCTGCTCGACCACCACCCGGCCCACCGGCACCTGCGGATGCTCGCCGCCGACCTCGTCTTCCGGGTGCCGTTCCTCGCCCCGGTCGCGCGCAAGGGCGGGTCGACGCTCGCCTGCCCCGAGGACGCGGAGCGGCTGCTCGCCCAGGGCGAGCTGGCCGGGGTGTGGCCGGAGGGCTTCAAGGGGATCGGCAAGCCGTTCCGCGAGCGGTACAAGCTGCAGCGGTTCGGGCGCGGCGGTTTCGTGAGCACCGCGCTGCGGACCTCGGTGCCGATCATCCCGTGCGCCATCGTCGGGGCCGAGGAGATCTACCCGATCATCGCGAACGTGGCGCCGGTGGCCCGGCTGCTCGGCCTGCCCTACGCGCCGGTCACGCCCCTGTTTCCGTGGCTGGGACCGCTCGGCGTGCTCCCGCTCCCGTCGAAGTGGGTCATCGGGTTCGGCGAGCCGATCGACACGGCGTCGTTGGGGCCGGCGGCCGCGGACGACCCGATGCTCGTCTTCGACCTGACCGACCGGGTCCGCGAGACGATCCAGCACCTGCTCTACCGGCTGCTGCGGGAGCGCCGCTCCGTCTTTTTCTAGATCCTGCTCTAGGTCCCGCCTGCTAGACCCGCTGCCGCGGCGCGGGTCGTCCGTCCCGCCCGCCGCCGCAACGCGACGCCCGCGACCACCGCCCCCGCCGCCGCGCCGACCCCCGCCGCGGTCGGGATGCCGATCGTGGCGGCCCGGCGCCCGGTGCGGAAGTCACGGACGGGCCAGCCGTGCGCGCGGGCGTGACGACGCAACTGGCCGTCCGGGTTCACCGCGCAGGGGTGACCCACCAGCGAGAGCATCGGCACGTCGTTGATCGAATCGCTGTAGGCGGCGCAGCGCGCCAGGTCCAGCCCCTCGCGGTCGGCCAGGGCCCGGACCGCTTCGGCCTTCGCCGGCCCGTGCAGCGGCTCGCCGACGAGCCGGCCGGTGTAGATGCCGTTCACGTGCTCGGCGACGGTGCCGAGCACGCCGGTGAGCCCGAGCCGGCGCGCGATGATGTCGGCGAGCTCCGTCGGGGTCGCGGTCACCAGCCACACCCGCTGGCCGGCGTCGAGGTGGTGCTGGGCGAGTGCCCGGGTGCCCGACCAGATTCGCTCGGCCATCAGGTCGTCGTAGATCTCCTCCGCCAGCGCCACGACTTCGTCGACCTTGCGCCCGGCGATGAAGGCGAGCGCGGCCTCGCGCGCCTGGTTCATGTGCTCGAAGTTCTCGCTCCCGCCCAGCCGGAAGGCCACCTGGTGCCAGCCGAACCGGGCGAGGTCCCGCACCGTGAAGTACTTCCGGGCCGCCATCCCGCGCGCGAAGTGGTAGATGGAGGCGCCCTGCATCATCGTGTTGTCGACGTCGAAGAACGCCGCGGCCGCGGGATCCGGTGTGACCTCGTCCCGGCCGTCCTCGGCGGCGGCGGCGGCCGCGGCGGAGGCGGCGCCGGCCAGCAGCGCCGCGGCCTCGTCGGGGCGACGACGAAGCAGACCCACGCGGGGAGCCTACCGGGTAGGGGCCGCGGCGTGCCCGCGCGAGACGCCCCGAGGCCAAGCGGCCGCCCGCCCCGACCCTGCGCGTCAGGCCCGCGCGGGCCGCCGGAAGATCTCCGTCACCCACAGTTGCCCGTCGGCGTCGCGGACCGCGCCGATCCCGACCTCGGTGAACCCGCGGTCGAGGATGTTCGCCCGGTGCGAGGGGCTGGCCAGAAAGGCTCGCGTGATCTTCCGTGG
Organism: Mycobacteriales bacterium; assembly: GCA_035310665.1. GTDB lineage: Bacteria > Actinomycetota > Actinomycetes > DATGDX01 > DATGDX01 > DATGDX01. The sequence goes on from DATGDX010000270.1 coordinate 3,057, forward strand.
GCTCGCGCCTTCGCCCACGTTGTCGCCGAGCAGCGACCAGGACGGAACGCGGGTGCGCACCCGGCTGTCGTGGTAGAGGCTGGTGCTCGCGGCCATCTGCGCGGCGTGCTGGCGGGCCACGGCCGCGAGATCGGGCCGCGGTGCGTACGCCGGAAGACGCGCCGCGTGCCGCGCCGCGTTCACCTCCGCCAGCAGGCGCGCCTCGTCACCCCCGGCGTGCGCGGGCGTGGCGGGGAGGCCGGCGGCGACCAGGCCGGCGAGCAGGACAGTGGGCATGACGGGGGGTACGGACCGCCGCGGCGACACCGGTCGGGGGGATGCGCACACCACGGTGTCGGACGGTCGCGCCCAGGGCTTGAGCGCCGCGCGCGCACGGGTTGCTCCGGATCGCGAGCGGCACGTGGCGGGCCCGGCGGCCGTTCCTCGCCCTCGCCGCGTGCTTGCAGCTGTGCAACACTCGGCGCGATCCCCGCACCGCTCCCTCGGGAGGGTCCCGCCGTGCCCGCCAGCGCCCGGAACCTCGCCGAGCTGGTCCGGGACAGCCCCGCGTGGCGGCCCGAGCGGGCCGCGCTCGTCGCCGATGCGCGGCGGTTCACCTGGGGCCGGCTGGACCGGGCGGTCGACGCGTTCGCCGCTGCGCTGGCCGGCGCGCGGCTCCCGACCGGTGCGCGGGTCGCCCTCGTGCTGGGCAACGTTTCGGAGTTCGCCGTCGCCTACTTCGGGGTGCTGCGCGCCGGCCTCGTCGCGGTGCCCGTCAGCCCGGCGTACACCTCGCGCGAGCTCACCCACGTCCTCGCCGACGCCGAGGCCGCCCTCGTCGTGTGCCGCGCGGACGCCTGCGCCGCGGTCCGCGCCGCGGCCCGGGCCACCCGCGCCCGTGTCGTCGTGTCGGGGGCGGAGCCAGCCGCGGGAGAGACGTCGTACGCCGCGCTGCTCGACGCCGGTGCGGGGCACGGGCGGGTCGAGCCCACCACCGGGGACGAGGACCTCGCCGTCCTGCTGTACACCTCGGGGACCGGCGGGCGTCCGAAGGCCGCGATGCTGCCGCACCGCGCGCTGCTCGCCAACCTGGACCAGTGCGCCCGCATCGACCCGGCGCCGATGACCAGCGAAGACGTCGTGCTGCTCGCGCTGCCGCTGTTCCACAGCTACGGACTCAACGCGGCCCTCGGGATGCTCGCCCGCACCGGCGCCACCGGTGTCCTCGCCGAGCGATTCGACCCCGCGGTCACGCTCGCGCTCATCCGCGACGCCGGGGTCACCAGCGTGCCCGGGATCCCGCCGATGTACGTCGCCTGGACCATGCTGCCCGATCTCCCCGAGGCCTTCGCCGGGGTCCGGCTCGCCTTCTCGGCCGCCGCGCCGCTGCCCCGCCGGGTCTTCGACGCGATGCTCGCCGCCACCGGACGCCCGGTCTACGAGGGGTACGGGCTGACGGAGACCGCTGCGGTGGTGACGAGCAGCCTGTGTAGTGCGGTCGTCAAGCCGGGGTCGGTCGGGCAGCCGATCCCCGGCGTGGAGCTGCGGCGGGTCGACGACACCGGCGACCCGGTGGACCCGGGCGACCCCGGCGAGATCGTGGTGCGGGGGGAGAGCCTGTTCCGCGGCTACTAGCCGGACGGCACGGGGGGCCCGGACGCGCAGGGGTGGTTCGCGACGGGCGACATCGCCTACGCGGACGGCGACGGGGACCTGTTCCTCGTCGACCGGCGCCAGGGGCTCATCCTGGTCAGCGGGTTCAACGTCTACCCGCGCGAGGTCGAGCAGGTCCTGCTGTCCCACCCGGCCGTGGCGGAGGCCGCGGTCCTCGGCGCGCCGCACCCCTACACCGGGGAAACCGTCACGGCCTTCGTCGTCCCCCGCCCGGGTCCGCCGCTCGACCCGGCCGACGTCATCGCCCACTGCGCGCGCTCGCTGGCCCGGTTCAAGTGCCCGACCTCGGTCCGCGTCGTCTCCGCGCTGCCGCACGGGACGACCGGGAAGGTCGTCAAGGGTCGGCTGCGCGAGGGGGCGACGCCGACGGCGGGCCGGGCTGAGCGCCGTAGCCTGTCCGCCGTGCCCCCGCCCGCACCCCACCCCCCGCCCCCGCCCCAGCCCCCGCCCGCACCCCAGCCGCCCCGGCACCGGGTGACCCTGCTGGGCAAGCCCGGCTGCCACCTGTGCGACGACGCGCGCGCGGTCATCGCACGGGTCACCGCGGAGGTGGGCGTGCCGTGGGAGGAGCGCGACATCTCGGGTGAAGAGGCGCTGCTCCGCGAGTACGGCGAGCGCATTCCGGTCACGCTCGTCGACGGTGTCGAACACGACTTCTGGCGCGTTTCCGCCACCCGGTTACGAGCCGCGCTCCTCGCGTGACGGCCGGGTACCCTTCATCGACTGCCGCGAGTGATGAAAGAGTGACGTAGGGAACCGGACCACGGGGGGTGGCGACATGGGCCCGGACAACGGCTTCGAGGGAATCCCGAATCCTGACGGCGAGATCGCGGTGCTGATCGTCGAGGACCATGCGATGGTCGCCGAGGGCCTGTCGGCCGCGCTGGGCGAGGAGAAGGACGTCCGCGTGGTCGGTGTCGTCGGGACGCTGGCCGCGGCGTACGACGCGGTCGAGCGCGCCCACCCCGACGTCGTGCTGCTCGACTTCGGGCTGCCCGACGGCGACGGCGCGACCGGCACCGAGGAGATCCTCCGCCGTGCCCCGGGGACCCGGGTGGTGATGTTCACCGGCAGCGGCAGCCACGACGTGCTGGTGCGCGCCATCGAGGCCGGGTGCGCCGGATTCCTGCACAAGAGCAAGACGATCGACGAGGTGGTGCTCGCGGTCCGGGCCGCCTACGCCGGCGAGGCGCTGTTCAGCCCGGCCGTGCTCTCCGACGTCGTCAGCCGGTTGCGCAAGCCGGAAGTGCCCTACCGCGAGCCGCTGAGCCCGCGCGAACGCGAGGTCCTCACCATGCTCGCCGAGGGCATGGCGACGCAGGACATCGCCAACACCCTGTTCCTCAGCCTGTACACCGTGCGCAACCGCGTGCGGAACATCCTCACCAAGCTCGGCGCGCACTCGAAGCTGGAGGCGGTCGCGATCGCGGCCCGCGAGGGGCTCGTCGACCTGACGCCGTCCCGCTAGGTTTCGCCGTCGGCACCCAGCGGTAGCGCAGGCGCGGTTTCCTCACGTGCGATCCCGCCGTGCGATCCCATCGGGAGGCAGGCATGGCCCAGACGCTGGACCCGCAGACCCGGCGCCCGCTCGTCGTCGCGCGAGGGTGGGTCCAGGCGGCCGCGCTGGTCGCCATCTGCGGCTTCTTCGTGCTCGGGCTCATCGCCTACCGCACCTACCAGTCGGACCCGCCGATCCCGGACCGGGTGGTCACGCAGTCGGGGGACCGGCTCTACACCGGTGAGGACGTGCGCGCCGGGCAGGAGGTGTTCCTGCGCAACGGCCTCATGGAATACGGCTCCATTTTCGGCCACGGCGCCTACCTCGGTCCCGATTTCACCGCCGACTACCTGCATCGGGCGGCGGTGGAGGTGCAGAAGGAGTACGGCGGGGTCGAGCCGGATCGCTTGGGGCAGGGGGCCATCGCCGACTTCCGGCGCAACACCTTCGACCCCGCGTCGAAGACGCTGACCGTCTCCGACGCGCAGGCCGTCGCGTTCGAGCGGCTCGTCGGGCACTACCGGGACTTTTTCGCGAACCCCCGCGGGGACACCGGGCTGCGCCCCCGTGCCATCACCGACCCGACCCAGGTGCGCCAGCTGACGTCGTACTTCGCCTGGAGCGCGTGGGCGGCTTCCACGGAGCGCCCGGGGAAGAACTACACCTACACCAACAACTGGCCGCCGGAGCCGCTGGTCGGCAACGGCCCCACCGCGAACACCATCGTGTGGAGCGTGCTGTCGCTCATCGCGCTGCTCGGCGGCACGGGCGCGCTGTTCGCGGCGTTCGGGCGGTGGAATTGGCTGGGCTGGCACGGCCGGGACAAGCAGGAGCTGTCGTTCCGCCCGCCTCGTTCGGTCGCGTTGACGCCCGCGCAGCGGGCCACCGCGTGGTTCTTCCTGGTGATGTCGGCGCTGTTCCTCGTGCAGACGCTGGTCGGCGCCGGCTCGCAGCACTACCGCGCCGAGATCGGCGGGTTCTTCGGGTTCAACCTCGACAACATCCTGCCGTACAACGTCTTGCGCACCTGGCACGTCCAGCTCGCGCTGTTGTGGGTGTCGACGTCGTTCCTCGCCGCCGGCATCTTCCTCGCCCCGATGATTTCGCAGCGCCGGGAGCCGAAGGGGCAGGGGGTGCTCGCCTACGCGCTGCTCGGGGCGCTCGCGGTCGTCGTCGTCGGCTCCCTGCTCGGCGAGATCGCCGGCATGCGCGGCTGGTTCGGTGGGCTGTGGGCGTGGTTCGGAATGCAGGGCTGGGAGTACCTCGACCTGGGCCGGCTCTGGCAGGTGCTGCTCACGCTCGGGATGGTGTTCTGGGTCGTCATGCTGTGGCGGGCGCTGCGCACGCGCCTGCGCTCCGAGCACGCGGCCAACATGCCGTGGATGTTCTTCTTCGCCGCTCTCGCGCTGCCGGTCGTCTACGCCACCGGGCTGCTGGCGACACCACGCACCGCGTACACGGTCGCGGACTTCTGGCGTTTCATGGTCGTGCACCTGTGGGTCGAGGACTTCCTCGAGCTGTTCACCACGGTGATGGTCGCCTACATCTTCGTGATGCTGGGGGTGATCCGGGAGCGGGTGGCGCTGGCCGTCGTCTTCCTCGACATCCTGCTGTACAGCGTCGGCGGGGTGATCGGGACCATGCACCACCTGTACTTCAGCGGCGAGCCAGCCGAGCACATGGCGCTGGGCGCGTTCTTCTCCGCCGCCGAGGTGATCCCGCTGACCTTCCTCACCGTCGAGGCATGGAGCTTCCTGCAGCTCGGGGCCCGGCAGGAGGCACGGTCGCGGACGCCGTTCCCGCACCGGTGGGCCGTGATGTTCCTGGTCGCCGTCGGGTTCTGGAACTTCGTCGGCGCCGGCATCTTCGGCTTCCTCGTCAACCTACCCGTCGTCAGCTACTACGAGATCGGCACCGCGCTCACCGCCAACCACGGGCACGCC
>DATGDX010000271.1:0-2671 GCA_035310665.1 Mycobacteriales bacterium
CGTAGAACAGGGCTTCGGACAAGGACAACGCGGCTCCTCACGCCGGCAGCGACGACCCGGCGAGGAGGCTGGCTGCCGGGCGGTCACTGACTGGCGCTCTGCGGCGCGTCCCTCTGTCGCCGGTCTGCAGCCCCGGGAGAATCTGGGGCGGCGGTGTCATGCAGGTTCTCGCAGGGCGACCGCATCCGGCCGTCTCCCCGGCTCCCGCCGGGTCCCAACAACGAGCACCCTTCCAGAGCCCGTTGACATGAGGGTGGACCAGTGACCCTGATCTCCGAGCTCATCGAGGTCCTGGAGAGCGTCGACAAATCGCGTTCGTGCTCGAGCTGTCCAGCGGCGTCACCCAGGTGCAGCGCACCCTGGACTCGTCCGTCGTCACCGACGAGCTGCGCGCCCGGTTCGACGAGGCGCTGGGTCTCATCAAGCAGGCGGTGCAGACCGGGTCGAGCAAGGCGGCGTACCTCGACGGATCGTTCGGCGCCGGCAAGAGCCACTTCATGGCCGTGCTGCACGCGCTGCTCGCCAACCGTCCGGAAGCGCGCGCCAAGGCCGACCTGGCGCCGCTCGTCGACAAGTACGACGCGCTTGTCACCGACCACCGGTTCCTGCTCGTCCCCTACCACCTCATCGGGAAATCCAGCGTCGAGGAGGCGATCCTGGGCGGCTACCTCGCGGCGGTGCGCCGACGGCACCCGGACGCGCCGCTGCCGGCCGTGCTCGCCGATGCGCCGCTGCTGGAGACCGCCCGGCGGCTGCGCAAGCAGTTCACCGACTTCGCAGCGAGGACGCGACGGCTGGCGATGACCGGCACGGCTGGCGGGTCGTGCTCGACTACCCGTTCGACGAGCCCGGTCACACGCCCAGCGAGGATCTCGATCGGGTCCGCGAGCTGCGCGACCGGCAACCGGCGCACACGATCTGCTGGGTGCCGCGCCACCTCACCGGCTCCGCCTCACACGACCTCGGCCGGTTCGTGCAGCTGACGTTCGCGCTCGGCAACCGTTTCGACAGCCTCGCCGGCCGCCTGTCGGACCAGGACAGGGCAATCGCCCGGCAGCAGATGGCAGCGCAGCGCGACGCGTCGGACAGCCGGCTGCGGATGGCGGTGCTGCAGGCGTACGGGGTCATCACCCCGGACGAGGCCCTCGTCGACGCCGGGCACGGCGGGGCGGACCTGGTCGTCAGCCTGGAGCCGGCCGTGCCGGTGCAGCCCCCCGCCGGCGCGGATTTACGCGGCGCGCTGGACAACCTGCTCGACCAGGCGCTCGGCCGGGACTTCCCGGCGCACCCGCGGTTCGGCCAGGAGATCCGCCGCCCGGACCTGGCGAAGGTGCACGGCGCAGGTGCGCCGGGCGATCGAGGACCCCGAGCCGCGCATCATGGTCGACACCGCGGACCGCGCGGTGATGAGCCGCATCGCGGCCCCGCTGCTGCTCGGCGAGCAGCACGACCAGTACTTCGTGCTCGGGCACCACTGGCCGCACCACCTCGGACGGGCGCTCGCGAAGGCGGGGGCGGCCGGGCGCCCGGTCACCGTGGGGGACCTGCGGGCGTGGCTGGACACCCCGGTGCCGATGGGGCTGCCGCCGGAGCTCGCCGACCTCGTCGTCCGCGTCTTCGCCGAGCAGACGAGCCGGACCATCCTAGTGCGCGGCACCCCGGTCGACCCCGCCGCGACCGGCAGCCTGCCCGCCGACGCGGTCGTGGTCGACCAGGAGCTGCCCGACGAGACCACCTGGCGCGAGGCGCTGGCCCGGGGGGCCGCGGTGTTCGGCATTTCCGGGGTCCCCGACATGCGGACTGCGCGCACGACCGCGGCGCTGGCAAGAAAGGTTCGCGACGCTGCGGCCGGTGCCGAGCCGCGGCTGCGCCGCCTCGTCGACGCGCTCGCCACCCGCGGCCCGCTCGTGCTGCCCTCCGGGGAGGATCCCCTGGCCACCGACCGGGCCCGGCTGGCCGTGCACGCCCAGGCGCTCGTGCAGGACCTGCGCGCGGCCACCGGTGACGTCGCGGTGCTGCGGGCGCTGGCCGGGTTCGACCTCGGCGAGTACGCCGCGCAGCACCTCGGCCGCACGGTCGCCTCCGCGGAGGACGTCATCGCCGCGGTCACCCGCACGGACTGGAACATCTTCGGCACCGTCACCGGGTGGCCGGACGACCATCCGTTCGCCGCGGCGGCCGCGAAGGTGCGCGACGACCTCGCGCGGGTGTGGCGGGCCAACGAGATCGCGGAGCACCTGCAGCCGGCGCTCGGTGCCGCCGACTCCGAGGCCCGGCAGCTCGTCGTCACGGTCACGGTCGTCAGCGGTGCGCAGACCGTGTCGTCGCGGTCGGACGTCGACGCGCTCGTCGGGCGGTTGGCCGACGTGGTGGCGCAAGGCAGGCGGCTCGAGGTCACCTGGCGGGAGGCGTCGTGACCCTGGTCGCGACCCCCTCGCTGGTGCGCGCCAAGCTGGGCGAGCTGCTGCGCCACGACGCCGAGCTGCTGCGCCACGACGCCGAGCTGCGCGTCGTCGCGCTGCAGGCCGACCCGGTGTGGCGGCACGACCCGTCGCTGGACCTGCCCGCGGGGCGGCGCGCGGTCGTGCGGTCGTGCGTGTCCACGCTCGCGGTGCGCGACGCGCTGTCGGCCCTGGGCGAGGTGCCCGACCGCGACGTCTTGGTGTTGCTC
>DATGDX010000272.1:0-2842 GCA_035310665.1 Mycobacteriales bacterium
GCGGCGGGCGCGACCGAGGTGATGACGATCGACCGCTACGCGCACCTCGTCGGCGGGGCGCGCATGGCGGCGGACGAGAAGAGCGGTGTCGTCGACGCGGACCTGCGCACGTTCGCCGTTCCCAACCTCGCCATCACCGACGGGTCGGTGCTGCCGACGCAGGGCAGCGCGAATCCGGCGCTGACCATCATGGCGCTCGCCGCCCGCGCCGCCGACCGGCTCGTCGCCGGTTCGCGCGGCGGGGTCCGGGCTCCGGCGAGGGCGTCGTGAGCCGGGTGTTCGACCGGCTGGCCGCGGACCTGCGCGGGGTCGTCCGCGGCGAGGTGGGCTTCGACGCGGGCTCGCGCGCGCTGTACGCCACGGACGCGTCGAACTACCGGCAGCTGCCGATCGGGGTGGTCCAGCCGCGGGACGCCGACGACATCGCCACCGCGCTCGCCGTCTGCCGCAGCCACGACGTCCCGGTGCTGCCCCGCGGGGGCGGCACGAGCCTGGCCGGGCAGTGCTGCAACGCCGCCGTGGTCCTGGACCTGTCCCGGCACCTGCGCGGGATCGTCGCGATCGACCCGGACGCGCGAACCGCCACCGTGCAGCCCGGCGTCGTGCTCGACGCCCTGCGCGCCGCGGCCGCCCCGCACGCCCTCACCTTCGGTCCCGACCCTGCCACCCACGACCACTGCACGCTCGGTGGAATGATCGGCAACAACTCGTGCGGGGCGCACTCGGTCATGGCGGGACGCACGTCGGACAACGTCGAGGCGCTCGAGGTGCTCACCTACGACGGGGTCTCCCGCCGCGTCGGTGCGGACCTCGACGAGCCGCCTGGAGACGGGGTGGATCCGCTGTACGCGGGGCTGCGCGAGCTGCGGGACCGCTGCGCCGACGAGATCCGCCGCCGGTTCCCGCCGATTCCGCGCCGGGTGTCCGGCTACAACCTCGACGAGCTGCTCCCCGAACGCGGCGGCTCGCTCGCCCGCGCGCTCGTCGGCACCGAGGGCACCTGCGCCATCGTCACCGAGGCGACCGTGCGGCTGGTCCCCAACCCGCGGGAGCGGCTGCTGGCGGTGCTCGGGTTCACCGACGGCTGTGCCGCCGCCGACGCGGTCCCGATCGTCATGGCGCACGAGCCGATCGCGCTGGAGGGCTTCGACGACGCGTTGCTGCGCGACGTCCAGGCCAAGCGGCTGCACCCGGGGGTGGAGCGGCTGTTGCCCGGGGGCGGCGGGTGGCTGCTCGTGGAGTTCGGCGGTGACCACACCGGCCAGGTGCTCGACCGCGGGCGGGCCCTGCTCGACGCGGTGCGCGGCGCGTCCGGCGTCCTGCTGTCCGACCCGGTGGCCGCCCGGGCGGTGTGGGGGGTGCGCGAGTCCGGCCTGGGCGCCACGGCCCGCGTTCCCGGGCACGCCGACACGTGGCCGGGGTGGGAGGACTCCGCCGTCCCGCCGGACCGGCTCGGCGACTACCTGCGGGAGCTGCGGGCGCTGCTCGCCCGCTACGACTACCACGCCGCGCTCTACGGCCACTTCGGCCAGGGCTGCGTGCACACCCGCATCGACTTCGACCTCGCCAGCCGTCCGGGCGTGCTCGCGTTCCGGGGCTTCCTCGAGGAGGCGGCCGACCTGTGCGTGCGCTTCGGCGGCTCGCTGTCCGGGGAGCACGGCGACGGGCAGGCCCGCGCCGAACTGCTGCCGCGGATGTTCGGCCCGCGGCTCGTCGACGCGTTCCGCGACTTCAAGCGGCTGTGGGATCCGGCCGGGCGGATGAACCCCGGCAAGGTCGTCGACGCGCCGCCGCTCGACGGCGATCTGCGGCTGCGGGGCGACTACCGCCCGCGGCGGACGAAAACCTGGTTCGCGTTTCCCGACGACGCCGGCTCGTTCGCCTACGCCACCCAGCGCTGTGTCGGGGTCGGCAAGTGCCGGCGCGAGAGCGGCGGCGTGATGTGCCCGAGCTACCAGGCGACGCGCGAGGAGCAGCACTCCACCCGCGGGCGCGCGCACCTGCTGTTCGAGCTGCTCACCCACGACGACCTGCCGCGCGGCTGGCGTGACCGCTCGGTCCGCGAGGCCCTCGACTTGTGCCTGGCCTGCAAGGGCTGCAAGGCCGAGTGCCCGGTGAACGTGGACGTCGCGACGTACAAGGCGGAGTTCCTCGCCCACTACTACCGCTTCCGCCCGAGGCCGCCGATCGCGTACGCGACCGGTCTCGTCATGCACTGGGCCCGGCTGGGCGCGCACGCCCCCGGGCTCGCCAACGGGGTGCTCGCGGCGCCGGTGCTGGGGCCGGCGCTGCGGGCGCTCGCCGGCGTGGCCCCGCAGCGCCGGCCGCCCCGGCTGGTCTCGTCCACGTTCCAGCGGCAGCTGCGTCGCCGCCGGCTGCCGGCCGGGTCCCGGCGGGTGGTGCTGTGGCCGGACACGTTCACCAACCACTTCGCGCCGTCCGCCGGGCACGCCGCCGTCGACGTGCTCGCCGCGGCGGGGTTCGGCGTCGAGGTGCCGGACGGGTTCGTCTGCTGCGGGCGCCCGCTGCACGACAGCGGGATGCTGCGGCTGGCCCGGCGTCGGCTGCGCGCGACGCTCGACGTGCTCGCCCCGGCCGTCGAGGCGGGTGCCGCCGTCGTCGTCCTCGAACCGAGCTGTGCCTCGGTGCTGCGCGACGAGCTGCCGGCGATGCTGCCCGACGACCCGCGCGCGCCCGCGGTCGCGGCCGCGACGTCGACGCTGCCGGCGCTGCTCGCCGCGGACAGCGGCGGGTGGATGCCGCTCGGGCGGGTCGACGCGCCGGTGCTGGTGCAGCCGCACTGCCACGACCGCTCGGTGCTCGGCTTCGGTGCCGAGGTCGA
>DATGDX010000273.1:0-13839 GCA_035310665.1 Mycobacteriales bacterium
TGATCAAAGACACCACCCGCGCCGCGTTCGGTTTCCGCAACCTCGACCACCAGCGCCGCCGGGTACGGTTTCACTGCACACGACGTCAGCGAAAGGCGTCAGCCAACGAGAGGGTGCTGCCCCCTCAACTTCGATGAGCCCGTTTGGCCTCGGCCCGGCGCACGCCGGAGTATTGCCCCCCACCACGCTCCACCAGCAGGTACGCGCTCGGAAGCAGGAAGCACAGCAGGTCGAAGCGGGGATAGACCCGGACGTACCACGCCTTCAGCAGCCGCAGCAGCCGGCGTCGACCGGACGCCCCCGCGCGCACGGTCAGTCGTCGGAACTCACCCGCCATAATCATCCGGTCGACCGGGTGCCGGTCGTAGAACGTCACTTGGCCGTTGCCGGCCCGCGCGCGGGCCAGGTTCTCCAGGTACTCCAACGGATAGAACACGCCGAACCGGACGGCGTCGCCCACCCCGGGCACGGGTACCTTGCGGGCGGCGTGCCACAGCCGCAGCCCGAGGGGAGTCGTGACGAGCAGGTGACCGCGGTTCTTCCCCCCGTAGAGCACGCGGCTGCCGGGCATCCGCGCCTGCAGGAGCCGGACCACGCTGGTCTTCCCCGCGCCGTCCGGGCCGACGACCGCGATCCGCAGCGAGGGCACCGTGGACGGCTCGACAGCGAGCGGGCGGTCACCATTCGGTGAAGCCGTCTGCCATGCCGTCTCCGCGCGCGACTCGAGCGGATTCACGTCGCCCCCCTGCCGATCGAAAGGGGCGGTCGCCCGGCGCGAGGCACCTCGCTCGCATCACGGCACCGTCCCTGTTCTACGAGAGGTGTTCGCGCCCGCTGTGATGCATCGCGCCCCGGCACCGGGCTCGGCGGCCGGCGACGCCGCACGCCCGACGTCCCGACGCCGGCCGAGAGATCGAGCATCGCGCCGTACGGTTTGCCCATGGCTGGCGACCCGCACGACCCGCCGCCGCGTGGGTGGGCGGGCGTGCGCGCGGTTGCCCGCCTCACCGGCGCCGAGCTGTTCCGTGACCGGGTCACCGGCCTCGCCGCCGAAGCGGCGTTCTTCGCGCTGCTGTCCCTGCCCCCGCTGGTGCTCGGCCTCGTCGGCACGATCGGGTACTTCCGGGGTCTCGTCGGCGCGGACACCATCACCCAGATCCGCGAGAACGTGCTGGCGGTCGCCCGGCACGCGCTGTCCGACCAGGCCGTCGACCAGGTCCTGCGCCCCACGCTGGAGGAGGTCTTCGCCGGAGGGCGCCCCGACGTCGTCTCCGTGGGGTTCCTGTTGTCGCTGTGGTCGGGCTCGCGGGCCCTGCACGTGTACGTCGACGTTCTCACGGTGAGCTACGGGCTGTCCGGGCACCGCTCGATCGTGCGGACGCGGGCGTTGTCGTTCGGGCTGTACGTCGCGGCGGTCCTGGTCGGTGTCGTCGTCGTCCCCCTGCTGCTCGCCGGCCCCGACCTCGTCGGCCTGCTCGCGAACAGCGCCGCGGCGCGCGACGTCGCCCGGGTGGCCTACTGGCCGTTCGTCGCGCTGGTGTCGGTGGCCTCGCTGACCACGCTGTACCACCTCGCGGTGCCGGTCCGCACCCCGTGGGTGAACAGCCTTCCCGGCGTGCTCGTGGCGCTGCCGATCTGGCTGTTGGGCAGCTGGCTGGCCCGCCGCTACCTCGAGGCGACGGTCAGCGTCGACTCGACGTACGGCTCGCTCGCCGCACCGGTCGCGGTGCTGCTCTGGCTCTACGTCACCGCGCTCGCCGTGCTCGTCGGGGCCGAGCTCAACGCCGCCATCGACGAGATCTGGCCGTCGCCCGCGACCGCGGCGGCGCGCCGCCGCCCGCCCCCGCACCCCAGCGCGCACGAGCTGTCGCTGCGCCACAAGTGACCACCGGTCCCCAGCCACCGAATCCCCAGGAGGACGCCATGCTGCCCACCGCGCCGCTCGGCACCACGGGCATGGACAGCACCCGCGTCGGTTTCGGAGCGTGGGCCATCGGGGGTGCCGGTTGGCGCTACGGCTGGGGGCCGCAGGACGACGCGGAGTCGGTCCGCACGGTCCGGCACGCGGTGGAGGCGGGCGTCAACTGGATCGACACGGCCGCCGTCTATGGGCTGGGCCACTCGGAGGAGGTCGTCGCGCCGGCGCTCGACGGCGTGCCCGAGGGGGACCGCCCGTTCGTGTTCACGAAGTGCGGGTTGGTGTGGGACCCGCAGCACCCGACCGAGGAGCCGCGGCTCGTCGGGCGCCCCGACAGCATCCGCCGCGAGGTGGAGGACTCCCTGCGCCGGCTGCGCGTGGAGCGGATCGACCTCTACCAGATGCACTGGCCCGCGCAGGACGGCAGCCGGGTCGCGGACTACTGGGCCGCGCTGCTCGACCTGAAGGCGCAGGGCAAGGTCCGTGCGGTCGGGCTGAGCAACCACGACGTGGCCCAGCTGGAGGCGGCGGAGGCGATCGGGCACGTCGACTCGCTGCAGCCGCCGTTCAGCGCGATCAGCCGCCGGGCCGGGGCGCACGAGATCCCGTGGTGCCGGAAGCACCGGACCGCGGTCATCGTCTACAGCCCGATGCAGTCGGGCCTGCTCACCGGCGGGTTCAGCGAGGAGCGGGCCCGGCGCCTCGGCCCGGACGACTGGCGCTCCCGGGACCCGAACTTCACGGGGGAGGGGTTGCGGCGCAACCTCGCGCTCGCCGACGCGCTGCGGCTCGTCGCCGAGCGGCACGCGACGACGCCCGCCGCGGTCGCGGTCGCGTGGACGCTCGCCTGGCCGGGCGTGACCGGGGCGATCGTCGGGGCGCGCCGGCCGGACCAGGTCGACGGGTGGCTTCCGGCGGCGACGCTCGCGCTGACCGGCGCGGACCTCGACGAGATCGCGGCAGCGATCGGGCGCATCGGCGCGGGGTCGGGACCGGGGCGCCCCTGACGCTCGCGCCCTGAACCAGCCGGCGCGGGCGCTAGTCGCCGAGGTGCTCGGCGAGCCAGGCGATGATCGCGGCGGCCAGCCGCTCCCGGTTGGCCGGCCGTGCGATCTCGTGACCCTCGTCCGGGAACAGCAGGTACGACGTCGGCACCCCGCGGCGGCGCGCCTCCGCGTGGGCGCGCTCCGACTCGCCGACGGGGACGTTGCGGTCGTGGGCGCCGTGCACGAGGAGCAGCGGGGCGCGCAGCCGCCGGAACCGGCGCAGCGGCGAGAGCTCGCCCAACAGCTCGGCGTCCTCGACCGGGTCGCCGTACTTGACCGTGGCGACGCTCGCCACCCACGGCTCGGTCTCCGCGAAGAACGTCGGGAGGTCCGACATCCCGCAGATGCTCACTCCGGCGGCGAACAGCTCCGGATACGACGTGAGCGCGGCCAGCGTGAGGTAGCCGCCGTACGAGCGGCCCATGCAGGCGACCCGCGCGGGGGCCGCGATCCGCGTCTGCTGCAGGTACAGCGCGCAGGCGGCGACGTCGCGGATCGCGTCGAGGCGGCGGACCCCCTCGTCGCCCAGTTCGAACGCCCGGCCGTGGCCGGTGGACCCGCGCACGTTGGGGGCGAAGACGGCGAGCCCGGCCGCGACGAGGGCCTGGAACAAGGGGGCGAACCCGGGGCGTTCCTGGGCCTCCGGCCCCCCGTGCAGGTGGATGACCGTGCCGACGGGTCCGGTCCGCCGCGGCGGCTCGAACAGCCACCCCGAGATCGGGGTGCCGTCGCCCGCGGTGACCACTTCGCGGGACGGGGACACCACCAGGTCGGCGCGGGGGAGCCGCGCCGCGGGACGGTCCACCCGCTGGGGGGCGCGGGTGGACCGCGGCCGCGACGCCGTCCGCCACGGCGGGGACAGCCGGGTGACCCACACCCCCGGCGCGGTCGCGGGTCCGGACCCGCAGACGAGCAGCGAGGTGCCGTCGCGGGTGAACCGCACGCGGTCGACCACCGTGACCCCAACGCCGAGGGTCACCGCCCGGCGTACGCCGTCGCGGACGTCGAGCAGCTCGACCTCGCTGCCGCCCCGCACGTTCCACACCAGCGCGGCGCGCAGCCCGTCGTCGCAGACGCAGAACACGTCGAGCTCGGCGTCCTCGCGCGCGGCGACGGTGCGGACGTGGCCGTGCGGGCCCACGTGCACGAGGACCGCGTGCTCGTGGCCCACGTCGGTGCGCGCCAGGACCGACCCGTCGGGAAGGAACGAGCCCGCGTCGGTGCGGCCCCCGCCGTCGTGCGGGACCAGCGCCCGCTGCCGCCCGGTCACGAGGTCGACGAGGACGAGGGAGCGGCGCCCCCGGGGCCCGTGCCGCAGCAGCGCCAGGCGCCCGTCGTGGCTGAGGTCGACGACGGTCAGGCCGACCGCGCCGGCGACCGGGGTGCTGTGCCCGGTGTCCACGTCGAGCAGGTACGACGCGGTCTCCTCGGGCCGCGGCCCGGTCGTGCTGATCGGAAGGATCGGGGCGCGTCGGTGCCAGGGGCCGAACGCCGCGGTCCCCTGCCAGGTGCCCGCGACGCGCCGCACCTCCCCATCTTCCGGCCCGTCTTCCGGCCCGTTGCCTGGGCGGGCCAGCCACACCCGGGTGCGTGTCGCCATCCCCTCGGGTGCGCCGAGGCAGGCGATCCACGCGCCGTCCGCCGACCAGGCGACGCCCAGGGCGTGCTCCCCGGGGGGGAGCGCCAGCTCGCGCGCCGGCGCGGCGGCCCCTTCCCCCTGGCCCGACCCCCGGCCCACCGCCTGCACCCAGGCGCGGGGCAGCCCGCTGCGGTCGCTCACGTGGACGACGGCGCGCCCGTCGGGCGCGGGATCCGCGGCCCAGCAGCCCGGGGCGCGGATCCACTCCTGCCACGGCAGCGCGTCGGGGGAGAGCTCGGACGCGGTCACGTCACACCGATCGTCTGCAACCACATCTCGAGCAGCGCGACCTGCCAGAGCGCGTTCGAGCCGAGGGTGGTCCGCGTGGCGTTCGGGTCGGCGAGCAGCCGGGCCACCGGGGCCGGCTGGTACAGCCCGCGGTGACGCGCGGTCGGCCCGGTCAGCACGTCGCGGACGTGCTCGAGCAGCGGCCCGTCGAGGTGGCGCACCGCCGGGACCGGGAAGTAGCCCTTCGGGCGGTCGATCACGTCGGGGGGCAGCAACCGCCGGACGGCGTCCTTGAGCACTCCCTTCCCGCCATGCGCGAGTTTCAGCGCGGGCGGACAGGTGGCCACGAGCTCGACGAACTCGTGGTCGAGGAACGGCACGCGCGCCTCCAGCCCCCACGCCATCGTCATGGTGTCGACCCGCTTCACCGGGTCCTCGACCAGCATGACCTGGGTGTCCAGGCGCAGGGCGGCGTCCAGGGCGGTCTGCGCCCCCGGGCGGGCCATGTGCTCGTCGATGAAGCGTCGGCTCGGATCGTCCTCGACCCGGTACGCCGGCTGCAGCAGCTCCGTCACCGCCGCCGCGGGGCGGTCGACGAACACGCTGGCGTAGACGTCCGCCGCCTGATCCCGGGGGACGTTCGCGAGCGGCGGATACCAGTCGTAGCCGGCGAGGACCTCGTCCGCGCCCTGGCCGGACTGCACGACCCGGACGTCCTTGGCGACCTCCCGGGACAGCAGATGAAAGGCCACGCAGTCGTGGCTGACCATCGGCTCGCTCATTGCCGCCACCGCGGCGAGGACGGCGGGGACGATGTCGTCGGTGCGGATGCGGATCTGCTGGTGCTTGGTCGCGAAATGCCGCGCGACGATGTCCGAGTAGTGGAACTCGTCGCCGCTCTCGCCACCCGCGGCCTCGAACCCGATGCTGAACGTCCGCAGCGCCTCCTGGCCCGCGGTCGCGAGCAACGCGACGACGAGGCTCGAGTCGAGCCCGCCGGACAGCAGCACCCCGACAGGGACGTCCGCGACCATCCGCCGGTGCACGGCCAGCCGCAGTCGGTCCAGGACCGCCTCCTGCCAGTCCTGCGCGCTCATCCGGGCGCCCGCGGGGTCGCGGGTGTGCGGCGGGTCCCAGTAGACGGTGTCCCGGGCAGTGCCGTCCGGGTCCAGCACCCGCACGGTCGCGGGCGGCAGCTTGCGGACCCCGGCGAGGATCGTGCGGGGCGCGGGGACGACGGAGTGGAAGCTCAGGTAGTGGTGCAGCGCGACCGGGTCGAGGCTGGTGTCGACGTCGCCCGCGGCGAGCAGGGCGGGCAGTGACGAGGCGAAGCGCAGCCGCCGGGGCGACTCGGCGAGGTAGAGCGGTTTGATGCCCAGCCGGTCCCGGGCCAGCACGACCCGGCCGGTCGCCAGCTCGGCCACCGCGAAGGCGAACATCCCGAGGAAGTGGTCGACGCAGCGCGCGCCCCAGCGGTGGTAGGCCTTGAGGACGACCTCGGTGTCCGAGGTGGAGAAGAAGCGGTAGCCCTCGTCGCTCAGCCGCTCGCGGAGCGCCCGGTAGTTGTAGATGCACCCGTTGAAGACCAGCGCCAGCCCGAGCTCGGGGTCGATCATCGGCTGCGCGCCAGCGGTGGACAGATCGATGATGGCCAGGCGGCGGTGACCGAGCGCGATCGGCCCCTGTGCCCCCACCCCCGCGCCGTTGGGGCCGCGCGCATCGAGGCGGTCGCTGATCCGCGCCACCGCCGCCACGTCCGCCCGCCCGCCGTCCCAGCGAACCTCGCCGCTCACCCCGCACACGTCGCGCACCTCCGTTGCGGCCCGTTCCTCACGGGCCCGCGATCGTCACCCGACCCCGTTCTTCACGCGAAGCCATTCCTCTCAGCACGATCACGGCACGATCCAGGTGTCCTTGCCTCCCCCGCCGCGCGAGGAGTTGACGATCAGGCTGCCCCGCGGGGCGACCCGGGTCAGCGGCGCGGGCAGCACCTCCGCCCGGACGTCGGCGAGGTCCGGGCCGTCGGCGTGCAGCACGACGAACGCGCGCAGGTCGACGTGGCGCGGCTCGAGGCGTCCGGACGCGAGCGTCGGGTGCGTGGACAGCGCGACGACCTCCTGGGCGATCCACCGCTGCGGCGCCAGCCGCACCTGCCGCCGCAGCGCGTCCAGCTCGGCCGCGCTGCTCGCGGGCCCGATGGTCACGCCGGCGCCGCCGTACCCGTCGACCGGTTTCAGCACCAGCTCGGGGAGTCGGTGGAGGACGAGGTCGCGCTGGACGGGGTCTGCGCATAGGTACGTCGGCACCGACTCCAGCAGCGGGGTCTCCCCGAGGAAGTGCTCGATCAGGCGGGGCACGTAGGCGTAGACGGCCTTGTCGTCCCCGATCCCGTTGCCGGGGGCGTTGGCGAGGGCGACCTGCCCGCGGCGCACCGCGGACAGCAGGCGCCGGCCCAGCGGGCGGCCGTCCGCGCCCGGCACGTGGTCGAGCAGATCCTCGTCGAAACGCCGGTAGATGACGTCCACCCGGAACCGCCGCCCCGTCTCGACGCGGTGCACCCCGTCGGCGGTGACGACGAGGTCCTTCGGTTCCACGAGATCGGCGCCGACGCGCGCGGCGATCGTGGTGTGCTCCCACCACGCCGGGTCGACCTCGCCGGCGGTCAGCAGCGCGACACGCCCGTCGCTGCGGTAGCCGAGCCCGGCCCGCAGCGCGGCGCGCAGCCCGCCGTAGGCATCGCTCGGATCGGCCGTGCCGGTGGGGGGCACCAGTTCCGGCACGACGGTCGCGAGCAGCTCCCGCGCGTGCACCGCGTACGCCAACCCGGAGGGCACGCGCAGGTTGTCCTCGAGCACGAGCCACCGCCCGTCCTGGGTGTGCACGAGGTCGACGCCGATCACGGCCGCTCGGACGGTGCCGCAGGGCACCAGCGCCCCGGTGGGCCGCAGGCCGGGCGAGGCGTCGAGCAGGGTGCGCGGGACCACGCCGGCGGTCACCGTGCCGCAATCGCCGTACACGTCACGGAGGAACGCCTCCAGGGCCAGCGCGCGCTGGCGCAGGCCCCCGGCGAGTCGCTGCCACTGGTCGGCCGGCAGGATGCGCGGGACGAGGTCGATCGCGAACGGGCGGGTTTCCCCCTCGACGACGAACGTGATCTCACGGTCGGCCTGGTGGCGGTCGCGGGCGATCTCCCGGATGCGCAGCACGTCGCCGCCGAGGCCCTCGAGGGCGGCGACCACCGGCCGCAGGGCCGGCAGCGGGCCGCCGTCCCGCGCCACGCCTTCGTCACCCGGGGAGGGCGGATAGTGGTCCAGGACGCGCCGCCGCTGCCGGGGGGTGGCGGCCAGCGTGGCGCGCCCTGCCGTCTCCGCGAGAAGCAGGTCGACGACGTCGGTCAGCCGCGCCCGCCGCCGGTAGGCCGCCCGCTGGCGTGCCGCCGCGCTGCCCCCGCGCAGCGCCTCCTCCGCGAGCGCCCGGACCGTGTCCCAGTCCCCGGTCTCGGTGAGCTGGGGCCGCAACGTCTGCAGCAGGCGGTGCACGACGACGCGAACCGGGTGCGAGCGACGGTCGTGCAGGTCGACGAGGTCCCCCTCGAGCCCGTACCGCGCCGCGCGCCAGGTCGCGGCGCGCACGAGCGGGGTGGGAGGGACCGCGAACGGTCGATCGAGCGCGACGTCGGCGCACGCGCGCAGCACCAGGGCGCGGAAGAGCGCCGCGACGAGCACGACGTCGTCGACCCGCGGGCAGGCGTCGCACACCCGCAACTCGAGAGTCGGCAGGTGAGTCGACGGGCGAACGTCGAAGTAGATCATACGAGAGTCACTGATCACGCCACTGTCGATCAGATCGCGGACGAGCTCGTCGTACGCCGTCGCCTCGAAGACGCGCGGGAACGGCCCGGCGGTCGGCCAGCGGGACCACACGAACGTGCGGTAGCTCGCGTAGCCGGTGTCGTCGCCGAACCAGTAGGGCGAGCTGGTGGCGAGGGCGAGCAGGACCGGCAGGTCGGCGGAGACCCGACCGGCCACGGCGACCGCGAGGTCGCGGTTCGGGAGGCCCACGTGCACGTGCACGCCGCAGATGAGCTGCTCGCGCACGAGATGCTGGTAGTCGGTGAGCATCCGGGCGTACCGCGCGTTCTCGGTGACCCCGAGCTCGGCGACGTCGACGAGGGGGACCGACCCCGCGGCGACGATCCCGGCGCCGAGCTCGCGCGCCGCGGCGTCCAGCCGCCGCCGCCCGGTGACGAGCTCGCGGCGCAGGTCGTCCAGCGTGGTGACCACCGCCGAGTTCGTCTCCACGACGCTGCGCTGCAGCTCGGCGACCGCGTGCTCGCTCGCCAGCCCGGCGAGGAGCTCCGGGGCGCGGGCGGTGAGCTGCCGGGTCTGCAGGTCGACGAGGTGGAACTCCTCCTCGGCCCCGAGCGTCAGCCCCGTGACGACGACGGGTGCGACTTCGGTCACCCGGGCCACGGTAGACAGCGCGGGTTACCGCGCGATGTCGCGGGGTTACGGCCCCATGTCGCCGGTCCCGAACCCTGGCTCGCCCCCGGCGCGCTCCCTCCCGCCCTCGCCGTGCGGGGCCGGAAGCGGCGTGAGGCCGGCCGGCCCGGGTAGGGGCTGTCCGCCGATCACTCAGGTCGGGAGGTCGCGTGTCCCGCTCCGCCGTGCCGCGGGTCGCTGTGACGGCGCTCATGACCCCGGCGCTCGTCACGGCGCTGCTCACGATGGCGATGCTCACGCTGGCGCTGCTCACGACGTCGTGCGCCGGCCCGTCGCGCAGCGACGAGGACTTCCGGCGCAAGGCGGCGAACACGGCCGAGGCGATGGTCGCGGTCGTGGAGACCGCGCGGGTCACCGCCGGGGCGGCGGGGAGCGGCCGGCTGCTCCCGGCGTACGTCGCGGTCGCGCTGCGCGACGCCGAGGACGACGCCAACGGGATCGTCGCGACGTTCGACTCGGTGCAGCCGCCGAGCGCCGCCGCGGACGCGCTGCGGGCGGGGCTCGACGACACGCTGCAGCAGGCGACGTCCCGGATCGCCGACCTGCGGATCGCGGCCCGCCGCGGTCGGCTCGACCGGCTGCCCTCGCTCGCGCGACCGCTCGCCGACGTCAGCCTGCGGCTGCGGCGCTACGCGGAGGTCGACCGGTGAAGAAGCTGTTCGCGGTCACCCTCGGCATCCTCACCGCGTTCGGCGGCTTCGTCGACATCGGCGACCTCGTCGCCAACTCGCTGACCGGCGCGCGGTTCGGGATGAGCCTCGCCTGGGTCGTCGTGGTCGGTGTCGCGGGGATCTGCCTGTACGCCGAGATGGCCGGGCGAGTCGCGACCGTCGCGCAGCGGCCGGTCTTCGACATCGTCCGCGAGCGCCTCGGCGTGCGGATGGCGTTGGGCAACCTGGTCGCGTCGTCGTTCATCAACTTCCTCACGCTGATGGCCGAGATCACCGGTGTCGCCCTCGCGCTGGGACTGGCGAGCGACGTCAACTACCTGCTCTGGGTGCCGATCGTCGGCTTCCTCGTGTGGTGGGTGGTCTGGCGAATGCCGTTCGAGGCGATGGAGCGCGTCTACGGGCTGCTCGGGCTCGTCCTCGTCGCGTTCGCGGTCGCGCTGTGGCAGCTGGGCCGGACTGGGGGGCGCTGTGGCAGCAGGCCTCGCGGCCCGCGGTGCAGGCGGGGGAGGGGCACCCCACGTGGTGGTACTACGCGATCGCGCTGTTCGGCGCGGCGATGACGCCGTACAAGGTGTTCTTCTTCTCCTCCGGGGCAGTCGAGGAGGGCTGGACCCGCGCGGACCTGATGCTCAACCGGGCCAACGTCTACGTCGGGTTCCCGCTCGGCGGCCTGCTCTCGCTCGCGATCATGGGGTGCGCCGCGGTCGTGTTCCAGCCGCGCGGCATCGAGGTCGACCACCTCTCGCAGGTGGCGCTGCCGGTCGGCGTCGCGCTCGGCCAGGTGGGCCTCGCGCTCGTGCTCGTCGGCTTCTTCGCGGCGACGTTCGGCGCGGCCCTGGAGACGTCGATGTGCAGCGGGTACGCGATCGCGCAGTACTTCGGGTGGCAGTGGGGGAAGTTCGTGCGGCCGGCGCAGGCCGCGCGCTACCACGCGGTCGTGCTGGTCAGCGTCCTCGCCGCGGTCACGTTTGCGCTGACCACCGTCGACCCGATCACGGTGACGGAGTACAGCATCGTGCTCTCGGCGGCCGCGCTGCCGTTGACGTACTTCCCGATCCTCGTCGTCGCGAACGACCGCAGCTATCTCGGCGACAAGACCAACAGCGCGTTCACCAACGTGCTCGCCACGATCTATCTGCTGCTCATCGTGCTGGTGTCGATCGCGACGATCCCGCTCATGCTCGCGACGAAGGCGGGGTCGTGACCGTGCAGATCCCGGAACGTCTCGACGTGCTTCTCGAGCTGCTCGACCGCCAGCTCGCCGACACCGAGGGCCGGCTCGCCGGCAAGGTCGACGACCTCGAGCTGACGGTGCCCGACGACGGCGGGCCACCGGTGGTCACCGCGATCCTCTCCGGTCCGCAGGCGCTCGGTCCCCGGATCGGCGGGCGCCTCGGCCAGTGGATGGTGGCCGTCGCCCGCCGCCTGCACCCGGACGCGGACGCGCAGCCCGCGCGCATCGACTTCGCGCAGTTGGCGCGGATCGGTCCGCGGGTCCTGCTCACCGCGCCCGCGGACACCCCGAACCAGCGGCTGGAGACCTGGGTGCGGACGCACCTGGTCGGGCGAATCCCGGGAGCCGGTCATGCGGATGTCTGACCTCGTCGGCGCGCTCGTGGTCGACGAGTCCGGGCGGCCGCTCGGGCACGTGCACGACCTGCGCCTCGTCGCGGACGGGGTGACGTTCCCGGCGACCGGCAACCGCGCCTACCGCGTGCACGGGCTCGTCGTCGGCGCCGGGGCGGTGGGGATGCGGTTGGGGTACGCGCGGGGTCACGTGCAGGGGCCGTGGTTGCTGCGGGTGCTGCTGCGGCGGCTGCGCCGTCGGCGGCGCGAGATCCCGTGGGAGGCGGTGCGCGAGGTGACGCCCGGGCGGATCGTGGCGCGGGTGGCGGCGCAGTGACCGAGGGACTCGCCGTCCTGGGCGGGTTCGTCGAGGTCGGCCTACTCCTCGGGGTGCTCGCGTTCTTCGTGCTGCGTCGGTGAAATCGGGGCCGGTGAAAACCGGGCCGGTGAGAACGGGGCCGGTGAGACGGGTACCAGCACGTTCACCGCCCGGGCGCCGTGCGCGAACCGGGGCCACCACCGGCGGACCGTCGCCGTCAGCCGCTCTCGCCGCAGCTCGTCCTCCTCGTCGTTGGACAGGTCCGGCAGCGGCCCGACGACGCGGGTGAGGAGGAGGTCGCCGAGCGCGGGGTTGCGGGCGAGGACGGGGCCGTGCGCGTAGGTGGCCACGACCGGGCCCTGCACCGCACCGTCGGTGCCGTCCCCGTTCCCGACGCCGCTGACGACCTGGGCGAGGGGGCGGGCCGCGGGGCCGAGCGTCGTGCGGGCGGCGTGGTTCTCGTAGCCGGTGACGACCGGCAGCCTGGCGGCCTCCGCGACGCTCGGCACGCCCAGCAGCTCGCCGACGGCGCGGGCCGCGCGGGGGACGAGTCGGCTCTCCGCGTCGATGAGGCCGACGCCCTCGTGCCGACCCCCGGCGGCGTCGAACGAGCGACCCAGGATCTGAAAGCCCGCGCAGACCGCGAGGATGGGGCGGCCGGACTCGGCGGCGGCGCGCAGCCCCGCGTCGCGCACGAGCAGCGAGGCGGCGAGGACCTGCGCGGCGTCCTCGGCGCCACCCACGACGTACAGGTCCGCCAGGCGGGGGACCGGGGTGCCGACCGGCACCTCGATCACCCGAGCGGCGTGACCTCGCCAGCGCAGCCGCTGGGCGAGGACGAGGGCGTTCCCGCCGTCCCCGTACGTGCCGAGCAGCTCCGGGTAGACGACGGCGACCGTCACCGGGTCACGCGTCATGGACGATCCTGCGCAGGCCCGCGAACGCGGTGTAGTTGCCCAGCACCTGCACCCGTCCCTCGCCGGGGGCCGCGAGCAGTGCGGCACCCGGGTCGTCGATGCGTTGGTGCGGCACGTCGGCGTACCGCAGCCGCACCGCGAGATCACGCGCCCGCTCGCCGGTGGCGACCACGACTCGCTCGCCCAGCCGCTCGAACGGCACGTCCCAAAGCCACGCCGGGTCCCGCCCGTCGGCGATCCGCGCATTGATGGCGAGGACGACCGGCGCCGGCGGCGGCGGGAGCATGCCGAGCGCCTCCTGCCAGCCCGCCGGGTTCTTCGCGAGGAGCAGGCGGACCGGGCGCCCCCGGTAGCTGCGTTCCTCGTAGCGTCCCTCGACGGTTGCCACGCCCTCGACCGCGCGCACGGCCTCCGCCACCGGCACGCCGTGGACGGCCGCCGCCGCGACCGCCGCAGCGGCGTTCGCCTGGTTGACGTGCCCCGGGAGCCGCAGCCACAGCAGATGCTGCGACCCGTCGGGGGCGTGCAGCACGTCGCCGCGCAGGTCCCACTCCGGCGTCGGTCGGCGCAGCCCGCACGCGCACGACCACGACCTCGTCTCGACGCGGATCACCGCGCCGCACGCGGGACACGTCGTGGCGTCGCGCACCCAGGACGTGCCCAGGGACACCCACCGGACGTCGCGGGCGACCATCGCGGCCCAGGCGACCAGCGGGTCGTCGACGTTGGCCACGACGCTGATCGTCGCGACGGACGCGAGGGCGGCCCGCCACGCCGAGGCCAGCCGGTGGACCTCCGCGTAGCGGTCCAGCTGGTCGCGCGTCAGGTTGAGCAGCACCGCAAGGCGCGGTGCGGTCTGCTCGATCGCCGCCGGGAGGTGGCCCTCGTCGACCTCGAGGACGCAGGCGGGGGTGTGCCGGTCGCGCACCAACGTGGTCGTCCAGCCGGACGGGAGGTTTGCGCCGCCCACGTTGCTCACCACTGGGGACCGGGTGGACAGCGCGCGGACGAGGAGCACGCGGGTCGTCGTCTT
>DATGDX010000274.1:0-7312 GCA_035310665.1 Mycobacteriales bacterium
GCCGTCGAGCACGCCGCCCTTGACGACGAGGAACGGGTTGGTCCGGGCGAACTCGCGCAGGCCCTTCGCGACCGCGACCGGGTCCCCGGTGACGAACGCGACCGCGGAGGGACCGGTCAGCAGGGGCTCGAGCGAGTCGAGCCCGGCGTTGCGCGCGGCGATGCGGGTGAGCGTGTTCTTGACGATGGCGTACGTCGCGTCGGCCCCGAGGGCCTCGCGCAGCACGGTGAGCTGCGCGACCGTGAGCCCCCGGTACTCCGTGAGCACGGCGGCCGACGCACGGGAGAACTGCTCGGTGAGTTCGTCGACCACCGCTGCCTTGTCGGGCCTCGGCATGGGCCTCCTTCCGCGGCTGGCACCGGTCGGCGGGATAGCCCGACAGGCCCTCGGCGGCGAACGCCCGACGCAGGCACGGAACGTGGGCCTCGCCAGCACGCGAGATCCACGGGGCGCCTGCGCGGGTCGCCCGCGCAGGCGCGGGACCTTCGGCCGCCCGTCCGGGCGGCGACCAGCGGTCTTCGGCGGGCCGAGCGTAGCACCGGCGCCGCGAGTCGTGGGGGACGAGCCGGGTGACGCGGGGGTGCCGAGGGTCAGGCGGCGCCCGCCGGCTCCTCGAGCAGGTTGCGCGTCTTGTTCGGGTCGACCGGAATCCCCGGACCCATCGTCGTGGAGAAGGTGGCCTTCTTGAGGTAGCGACCCTTCGCGGCCGACGGCTTGAGACGCAGCACCTCGTCGAGGGCCGCCGCGTAGTTCTCGACGAGCTGCTGGTCGGAGAACGACACCTTGCCGATGATCAGGTGCAGGTTCGCCTGGCGGTCCACCCTGAACTCGATCTTCCCGCCCTTGATGTCGCTGACCGCCTTGCCGACGTCGTTCGTGACCGTGCCGGTCTTCGGGTTGGGCATCAGCCCGCGGGGGCCGAGGATGCGGCCGAGCCGGCCGACCTTGCCCATGAGGTCCGGCGTGGCGACGGCCGCGTCGAAGTCGAGGAAGCCGTCCTGGACCCGCGCGATGAGCTCGTCGGCACCGACGTGCTCCGCGCCGGCCGCGCGCGCCTCGGCCGCGCCGTCGCCCGCGGCGAACACCAGCACACGGGCCGTCTTGCCGGTGCCGTGCGGCAGGTTCACGGTCCCGCGGACCATCTGGTCGGCCTTGCGGGGGTCGACCCCGAGCCGCATGGCGACCTCGACGGTCGCGTCGAACCTCGTCGGCGATGTCTGCTTCGCGAGACGGATCGCCTCCAACGGCGGATACAGCCGCGTCCGGTCGACCAGCTGGGCCGCGCTCCGGTAGTTCTTGCCGCGGAACATGTCTCTCCTCGTCGGACCGACCTCGTCGTGCGGGACGGACCTGGTTGCGCCTCAGTCGGTGATCGTAATCCCCATCTGACGGGCGGTGCCTGCAATGATCTTCTCGGCCGCGTCGAGGTCACGGGCGTTCAGGTCGGGCAGCTTCGTTTGCGCGATCTCCCGAACCTGGTCCCTCGTGAGGCGGCCGACCTTCGTCTTGTGGGGAGTCGGGCTGCCCTTCTCCACGCCGGCGGCGCGGAGGATGAGCTTCGCGGCCGGGGGGGTCTTCGTGACGAACGCGAACGACCGGTCCTCGTAGATCGAGATCTCCACCGGGATCACGTTGCCCCGCTGCGCCTCGGTCGCCGCGTTGTATTGCTTGCAGAACTCCATGATGTTGACGCCGTGCTGACCGAGTGCGGGCCCGACGGGGGGTGCCGGCGTCGCCTGGCCCGCGTTGATCTGCAGCTTCACGACGGCGGCGAGTCTCTTCCTGGGCGGCATGGCGTTCCTTCTCGATCTCGACCTTCTAGATCTTTGCGACCTGGTTGAACGACAGTTCGACCGGCGTCTCCCGACCGAAGATCGACACCAGCACCTTGAGCTTCTGCGCGTCCGGGTTGATCTCGCTGATCGTCGCCGGGAGCGTCGCGAACGGGCCGTCCATGACGGTCACCGACTCCCCGACCTCGAAGTCAACGACCCGCGGGGCCTCGACCTTCTTCTTCTCCGACTTCGGCGCAAGGATCTTCACGACCTCGTCCAGGCTCAGCGGCGCGGGATGGCTGCCCTGACCCACGAAACCGGTCACCCCCGGCGTGTTGCGCACCGCCGCCCACGACTCGTCGGTGAGATCCATCCGGACCAGGATGTAGCCCGGGAACACCTTCTCCTGGACGACCTGGCGCTTGCCGCCCTTGACCTGGGTGACCTCTTCGGTGGGCACCTCGATCTGGAAGATGAAGTCCTCCATGTTGAGCGAGGTGATGCGGTTCTCCAGATTGGCCTTCACCCGGTTCTCATATCCCGCGTAGGAGTGCACGACGTACCACTCCCCGGGGGCGCTGCGCAGCGCGCGTCGGAACTCCTCGGCCGGATCCTCCTCCGGCACCACCGCGATCGCCTCGACCGGCGCGTCGGCATCCTCACCGACCGTCTCGGGGAGATAGCCCGGCGTCGAGTCGTAGCTCTCCCCCGCGCCCTCCTCCTCGGGACCCGCCGGGGCCGTTCCCGCCTCACTCGCCGGGACCGTGCCGGGAGCGGCGTCGGCCGCGGCGAGCGCTTCCGCCTGCTCCGAGCGGGGCGCGGCGACCTGTGGGTCGGCGCCGGTGCCGGTGGACGGGGGGGAGTCGGACGGGGGGGACTCGGTCACGGATGTCGCTTCCTGTTCGTCGACGTGCGGCGGCGGGGCGGGAGCTAGCCGAAGATCACCAGGATGCCCTTGGCGAAGGCCACGTCGAGCCCGGCGACGATCGCGACCATAGCGAGCACGAACACCAGAGCGACCGTGGTGTAGGTGACCAGCTGGTTGCGGGTCGGCCAGATGACCTTGCGTAGCTCGGCGACGACCTGGCGCAGGAACAGCGAGATCCGCGCGAAGGGGCCGGATCTCGCGCGTCCGCCACGCCCGCCCGCCGCGGGAGCCGGGCGTGGCGGACGAGCGGCGGGCGCCGTGGAACCGCGCGTCTCGGTCATCGTTCCCCTGCTGGTTGCTGGTGCCCCGTTGGATGCTGCCGTCGGGAAGCGAGGCAGCCGCCGCAGGGCAGGAGGGACTCGAACCCCCAGCCGCCGGTTTTGGAGACCGGTGCTCTGCCAATTGAGCTACTGCCCTGTGCCCGCGGGCGTGGTGTGAAACCCGGCCCGGCGCGAGTGTACGTGAGCGGTCAGGCGGCGGTCGAACCCGCGAGCGCGCGGGCGGCGGGCTCGTGGCGGCGGGCTCGTGGCGGCGGGGCTCGCCGCGGCGGGCCGGACGGGACAACTGTCAGGATGTTGCCATGCAGGCTTCATCGACCCCCCGCATCTCCCACCGCGTCGGCGCGATCACCGAGTCCGCCACGCTCGCGGTGGAGGCCAAGGCGAAGGCGCTGCGGGCGGCGGGTCGCCCGGTCATCGGGTTCGCCGCAGGGGAGCCGGACTTCCCCACCCCGGACGCGGTCGTCGACGCGGCGGCACGGGCGTGCCGGGACCCGCGGATGCACCACTACACCCCCACCGGGGGGCTCCCGGAGCTGCGGGAGGCGGTCGCGGCGAAGACCAAGCGCGACTCGGGGTACGCCGTCGACGCGGCGCAGGTTCTGATCACGAACGGCGGGAAGCAGGCGGTGTACGAGGCCTTCGCGACCCTGCTCGACCCCGGCGACGAGGTCCTCCTGCCGACCCCGTATTGGACGACCTATCCGGAGGCGATCCGCCTCGCCGGGGGCGTTCCGGTGGAGGTCGGCACCGACGAGACCAGCGACTACCTCGCCACCGCGGACGACCTCGAGGCGGCCCGCACACCCCGCACGAAGGTCCTGTTGTTCTGCTCGCCGTCGAACCCGACCGGCGCGGTCTACCCCCCGGAGCAGGTCGAGGCCATCGGCCGCTGGGCGCTCGCGCACGGGCTGTGGGTGGTGACCGACGAGATCTACGAACACCTGGTGTACGACGACGCCGTGTTCGCCTCGATGCCCACCCTGGTGCCGGAGTTGGCGGAGCGCTGCGTCGTCGTCAACGGCGTCGCGAAGACCTACGCGATGACCGGCTGGCGCGTCGGCTGGCTCATCGGCCCGCGGGACCTGGTCGCGGCCGCGACGAACCTCCAGTCGCATTCCACGTCGAACGTCTCGAACGTGGCCCAGGCGGCCGCGCTCGCCGCGGTGACCGGTGATTTGTCGGCCGCCGCGCAGATGCGTGCCGCGTTCGGCCGGCGGCGGCGGACGCTGGCGCGTCGACTCGGCGAGATGCCGGGGGTCACCTGCCCGGTGCCGAAGGGGGCCTTCTACTGCTACCCCTCTGTGAAGGGTGTGCTCGGCCGCACGCTGCGCGGGCGCCGGCCCGCGGGCTCCGCGGAGCTGGCCGAGCTGCTGCTCGACGAGGCGGAGGTGGCCGTGGTCCCGGGTGAGGCGTTCGGGACGCCCGGTTACCTGCGGATGTCCTGCGCGCTCAGCGACGAAGATCTCGCCGAAGGGGCGGATCGGATGGGGCGGCTGCTCGCGGAGACCGGGTGAGGGGTGGCCCCTGACACGGGGTGCTCACGCGAGGCGCACGACCGCGCGCGCGTTCTGCAGAACCTGCTCACCGCCGACGGTCGCGGTGAGCGCGACGACGACCCGACCGTCGCCGAGCTTGTCCTCGACCACCCCGCCGACTTCGAGCAGCGCACCCGCTCCGTCCGCGACGACGACCGGGCGGGCGAAGCGGACGGCGTACTCGACGACCGCGCCGGGGTCGCCAGCCCAGTCGGTGACCACCCGGACGGCCTCGGCCATGGTGAGCATGCCGTGGGCGATGACGTCGGGCAGGCCAACGTCGCGCGCGCTGCGCTCGTTCCAGTGGATGACGTTGAAGTCGCCCGACGCGCCGCAGTAGCGAACCAGGTCGACTCGGCGGATGGGGAATCGCTGCGCCGGCAGCGCGGCGCCCGCCTCGACGTCGTCGTACCGCAGCCGCGCGGTCACGCCGACCCTCCGAACGCCTCCGTCGTCCGCGCGGTCCCGCGAGCCACGAGCGTGTTCGTGGCCGTGCACACCGGCTCGCCGTCGACCGTGCTGATCCGCGCCTCCCAGGTGAGCAGTTCGTTACGACCCGCGCCCCGGATCTCGGTGATGCGGGGACGGGTGACGAGCACGTCGCCGACGCGGATCGGCCGACTGTGGACGAACCGCTGCTCGCCGTGGACGACGCGGCTGTAGTCGAGGCCCAGCTCCGGGTCGAACAAGACGGCGTTGCTCGCCCGGAACGAGAGCACGATCGCGAACGTGGGAGGGGCGACGACGTCCGGATGACCGAGCGCCTGCGCGGCCGTCCGGGAGCGGTAGACGGGGTTCGGGTCGCCGATCGCGTCGGCGAACTCGCGGATCTTCTCCCGGCCGACGTCGTACAGCTCCGACGGCGGCAGGTCGCGGCCCAGGAACGCGCGGTTGATCGGCATCAGCCCATCCCGCCGAACTGCCCGCCGGTGACCGGGATGGTGACCCCTGAGATGAAGTCGGAGTCCGGCGAGACGAGGAAGGCGTGGACGTTCGCGATGTCCTCCGGCCGCCCCGCGCGCCCTAGAGAGATCATGGCGAGCGCAGCCTGCCGCAACTGCTCAGGAATGCCGAGCTCCCCCTCCTTGGGCTGCGTGAGCCGGGTCTCGACGAAGCCCGGCGCGACCGCGTTCACGTTGATGCGGAACGGGCCGAGCTCGCGGGCGAGTGTCTTCGTCGTGGCGATGAGCGCGCCCTTGGCCGCGGTGTAGTTGTACTGACCGGGGTTTCCCGTCAGCGCCGCCACGCTGCTGGTAAACGTGATCTTGCGGTGGTAGGCCACCTCGCCGCGGTCGGCGAGCTCCTGCTTGGCCACCTCGCGCAGGTACGGCATCGCCGCGAGCGTGGTGTGGAACGCGGTGGTGAGGTTCACGTCGAGAACGAACCGGAACGTCTCGTCGTCGAGGTTGTGGAACATCTTGTCGCGCGTGACACCGGCGTTGTTGACGACGATGTCGAGTTTGCCGTGGGCCTGCACAGCCTGCGCGACCATCTCCTGCGCGCCCGCCAGCTCGACGGTGTTCGCGAGGCTCACCGTGGCGGTGCCCCCCGCCTGGCTGATGAGGTCGGCCGTCTCGTGCGCGGGCTCCGCGTCGACGTCGTTCACCACGACGGTCGCGCCGTCGGCTGCCAGGCGCACCGCGGTGGCCCGGCCGATGCCTCGGCCGGCCCCGGTGACGATGGCGACACGGTTCTCCAGGCGTCCCACTCCTGCTCCCTTTCCCTTCGTCCGGGGGTCACGGGGCGGGACGCTAACAGGACCGCGTGCCCCCGGTGCGCCGGGTCAGCGCGTCTCGCGATGCTCCGTGTGCCGTCCGCAGGTGGGGCAGAACTTGCGCAGCGTCAGCCGGTCCGGGTCGTTGCGCCGGTTCTTCTTCGTGATGTAGTTGCGGTGCTTGCACTCCTGGCAGGCCATTGTGATCTTTGGCCGGATGTCGGTGACCTTGGCCATCGAGAGCGCGCCTTCTTTCCGAGTCGTCAACCGGTCGGGCCACGGCGACCTGCCGTGGCCCGGCGCACGGTAGCGGAGGCCGGATTTGAACCGGCGACACAGCGATTATGAGCCGCTTGCTCTGCCAGGCTGAGCTACTCCGCCGGACGCGCCCCCTGGCGACCTTCATCGAGGGCGCCGAGCGGGCCGGGAGCCCCCTTACGGAATCGAACCGTAGACCTTCTCCTTACCATGGAGACGCTCTGCCGACTGAGCTAAGGGGGCCGGTCGCACCGCGACCCTGGCAGGATACAGGCCCCGGACATGCCCGCGGAAGCGCGGCTCGGCGCGGTGGACACGCTCCGTAATTCGCCCGCATGCGTCATCACATGCCGGGACGGCGCGCGGACGATGTCGTCACACGCCACGCCGTGCCGAAGCGGAGCGAAGGTCATGCACCGTCGTGTCGCGGCTCTGCTCGCGCCGCTGAACGAGCGCTCGTTTCGGGTGCTCTGGCTCGCCCAGCTCACGAGCGAGACCGGCGACTGGGCCGCCCGGCTGGCGCTGTCCCTGCTCGTGTTCGACCGGACCGGGTCCCCCACGGCGACGACCCTGGTGCTCGCGGCCTCCTTCCTGCCCTGGCTCGGCGCCGGGCAGCTGCTCGCCTCGGTTGCCGACGGTCGGTCGCGACAGCGTGTCATGGTCACCTGCGACGTGCTCCACGCCGCGATGTTCTGCCTGATGACCCTGCCGCTGGCGCTGCCGGCCATCCTCGGGCTCGTGTTCCTGGCCGGGATCGCGTCGGCCCCGTTCTCCGCGGCCCGTGCCGCCCTGCTGCCGGACGTCGTCTCCGCGCCGCGATA
>DATGDX010000275.1:0-10926 GCA_035310665.1 Mycobacteriales bacterium
GGACCGGTCGGCGGGCGCAGCGCGCCGGTGACGCCCGGGGGCACGACCCGCAGCCGGTCACCGAGCGGCAGCCGGGACGCGAGCTCCGCGGCGGCGGCCGCCGAGGGGACGACGACGACGTCGGCGGTGCGGGCCACCCGCTGCGCCACCCGTCGGTGCCAGGCCACCCCCCGCCTGGTGAGGGTCACCGGGTGGGTCCAGGGCACCGCGTCGTGCACCGTCACGACGAGGGGGCGCCCTCGCCGGGGCGGGGCGAGCAGCGTGGGCGCGTGGACGACGTCGGCATCGCGCGGGGCCGGGCCGACGCCGCGCTCCCACGCGAGCGTGAGCGCCCGGCGCGGCAGCGGCAGCCGGCGGGGCCCGCCGACGCCGGGCACGCGCGCCGGCGCGACGTCGCGGTGCCACGCGGTCCACGAGTCGACCTCGCCACCGCCGGGCGCCGTGCGCGCCAGCGCCGCGGCCAACTCGCGCGCCGACCGGCCGGTGCCGCCGGGCACCGGGGCGAGCAGCTGCTCGAGGACGACGGCGACACGCACGAGGAGGTGAACCTGACCGAGGAACTACAGCGGCGCGGCGAGACGGACCGGCGGCTCGAGGAGCCGGTCGCCGGCTGGGAAGCGGTCGGACGGCGTGGCGACCCAGATGTAGGTGGGCACCAGCGGCAGCAGCGCGGCCAGCGCGGGGCGGGGCAGCCGGGCGACCGGCCCGGGGACCATGTCCTCGCTGGCGAACCGGCCCGGCTCGCGCAGCAGCGGCAGCGTGTAGTCCCACACGCGGAACCCGGCGACGAGGCGGCGCAGGCCCGGCCGGGTGCGGAACCGCTCGTGGTAGTGGTCGGCGCGGCCGAACGCCCGCACGTAGCGGTCGGCGAGCGCGGGCGGCAGGTAGGACAGGAACGGCAACCGGTAGTGCGGCTCCACGACGCCGAGCCGATTGCCGAGCCCGAGGTAGAGGACGCCGTCGTCGGCCAGCACCCGCCGCAGCTCGCGCATGACCGCGTCGGGGTCGACGACGTGCTCGTAGATGTGGTTGTAGACCGCGACGTCGAGGCTGCGGTCGGGGAACGGGAGGTGCTCGCCGTCCGCGCACACGAACCCAACCCGGCCGCCGAACCGCTGCTGGGCCCCCGCCAATCCCGGCACGTCGATGTCCACGCCGGCCACGGTGCCGCCGGCCGACGCGAGCTCGTCGGCGATGTACCCGGCGGAGCAGCCAATGTCGGCCACGGTGAGCCCGGCGAGGTCCCGGCGACCCAGGAAATGCCGCAGCACGGCGAGGATCTTGGCCGCCTTCCGCCGCCGGTGCTCCTCGTCGAGCATCGTGTCCATCAGCTGCGAGTACGCGAGCTGCGCGGTGCGCTCCCGGGCCATCGTCAGCCACCTCCCCCGGCCCGGACGAGGGCCGCGACGTACTCCCGCCACTGCGGGGTCGGGTCTACCGAGTGCACGTTCGCCCGCAGCCTCGGCAGGCAGCCTGGCTCGTAGAGCCGACACAGCGCGTCCGCGAGCCCCGCGACGTCCCCCGGGTCGCAGAGCAGCCCGTCCACCCCGTCGCGGACCTGCTCGGGCAGGGTGCCGACCCGGGCGGCGACGACGGGCAGCCCGTGCGCGAACGCGAGCCAGGTGTGCTGGGTGCCCGTCACCGTGCGGTAGGGCAGCACGAGCGCGTCGGCGCGGGCGAACAGCGCGGCGACCTCGGGCGCGGGCACGTAGCCGAGCCGCAGCTCGACCCGCTCCTCGATGCCCAGCTCCGCGACCAGCCGCTCGGTGTCGGCGGTGCCGCCCCAGAACTCCCCGGCGACGACCAGCCGCACGTCGGGGGGGCCCGCGGCCAGCGCCCGCAGCAGCACGTCGAGGCCCTTGTACGGGCGCACCAACCCGAAGAACAGCAGGGTCCGGGTCGGGGGCGCGCCCGGCGGGCGCGCGGGTCCGGACGGCGGTGCGGGCGGGAACGGCGCCAACGCGGTGACGGTCACCGGCGTGTCGGCGAGCGAGCGGGCCAGCGCGGCCTGGTCGTCGGAGTGCGCGAGCACCGCGTCGGCGCGGCGCAGCAGCGCGCGGACCAGCGGCACGTCCACCGCCCGGCGCTCGTGCGGGAGCACGTTGTGGGCGAGCACGACGACCGGCACGTCCCCGGGGTGCAGCGCCCGGAGCAGCGCGAGGTACGCCGGCACCTGCACCGGGCTGACCAGCACGACGACGACGAGGTCCGCCGAGCGCAACCGGTGCCCGACCCGCAGCCAGCTGTCCGGGCGGTACCACGCGAGGTCGTAGGCGGTGTTGCCGAACGGCTTGCGCTCGGGCGCGGGCGCGCGCTGCTCGCCGGGGTAGAGGAGCGCGGGGTACTGCTCGGACCACGACTCCACGCGCACCAGGTGCCCCTCGGCGGCCAGCCGGTGCGCGAGTTCGGTGGTGTGCTGGGCGATGCCGCCCTTGTACGGCGCGGTCGGGCCGACCAGCGCGATCCGCATCCCCGGGTCACGCCGGGGCCCGAGGCCGCCCGGGCTGGACCTGGTCACCGCGTCTCCACCTCGGCCTCGATCTCGGCCTGGCCCGCGGCGGTGCGGTAGGCCCGCAGCGTCTCCGCCGCGCACCGCTGCCAGGTGTGCCGGCGAGCGTAGGCCTGCCGCGCCCGGCGGGCGGCCTCGCCGCCGTCGTCGCGGACCGCCGCGGCGACGGCGGCGGCCAGCGCGTCGCCGTCACCGGGCGGGACGTAGGTCGCGAACGGGCCGAGCACCTCGCGAAACACGGGGAGGTCGCTGACGACCACCGGGACGCCGCACGCGAACGCCTGCAGCGGCGGGAGCCCGAACCCCTCGGCACGCGAGGGCAGCACCAGGCAGGACGCGCCCGCGGTGACGGTCACGAGGTCGTCCTCGGTGAGGTACCCGGTGACCACGACGGTGTCCGCGGGCAGGTCGACGGTCGCGGCGGCCGGGTCCCATCCGGGCGCCCCGGCGACCACGAGGGCCGGCGGGCGTTCACCCCGGGCGAGCAGCCGGCGGTAGGCCTCCAGGAGCACCGGCACGTTCTTCCGCGGCTCCACGGTGCCGACGAACAGCGCGTAGCGCTCGGGCAGGCCGCGGGCCAGGAGCCACTCCGGTGACGGGCGGGAGGGCCCCGCGAGCCAGCGCGGGCCGAGCCCGTTCGGCGTCACGAACACCCGGCCCGGGTCGACGCCGTACACCTCGACGATGCGATCCGCGACCGCGCGCGAGGGCGTGCACACGCCCCCCGCGCGGCGCAGACCGGCGGGCACGAGGCGGCGGTACCGCAGCGTCGCCGGCGTGACCGTGTCCGGGTGGTCGAGGTACGCGAGGTCGTGAACGGTCACCACGCCGGCGGCCCGGCGGGTGGGCGGCAGGACGAAGTTCGTGCCGTGGAACACGTCCACCGGTCCGCACAGCCACTCGACCGGGGGGAGCGGGCCGCGCAGCCACGCCTGCTGCAGCAGCCGGACGGGGGCGCGGCGGTGCGCGACGGCCCGCCGGGCAGTGACCCAGGACGCGAGCCCGTCGGCGCCCTGCCAGGTGAACGCGGTGAGCACGACCTCGGGCCCGTCCGCGAACGAGTCGAGGGCGGTCACGAGACCCGCGACGTAGTGGCCGATGCCGGCACGGACGCCGAGCAGCGGCGTGGCGTCGATCGCAACCCTCACCGCGCCTCGCGCCCCCCGCGCACCGCGTCCGGGACGCTGCGGACCGCGTCCGCGACGGCCTCGCGCTCGGCCGAGAACTGCGGCCGCAGGTGCAGGTAGCCCACGCTGGAGCCCGCACCGCCGTCGGCCCGCACCAGGAAGCTGGCGGCGTCGCGGAGACGGTCGATCTCCAGGCCACCACCCTCGGCGATCGCCCCGTGCACCGAGTACTGCCCCTCGCCCAGGCCCACGTCCGGCAGGCGCACGTCGAAGGTGCGTCGACCGAGCAGCGGCGGCAGGTCGACCCCGGCGAGTCGCGTGTTGGTGCCGTACACGACCTGCCCGAGCGGGGTGTCGATGCCCACGCCGAGGACCCAGTCGGTGAGCTCCTCGCTGGCCTCGACGTCGACCGAGATCACCATGTCGTCCCCGGGGCGCATCGCGTGCAGCGGCCTGCCGTCCGCGTCGCGCACGGCCACCCCGCGGATCCGGGCCCGGGTCGCCCGTTGCGCGATCTCGGACGCGCGTTCCCGCTCGCGCTCCTCCTGCCGGACCGTCTCGAAGTCGGCCCGCAGGTGCCGTAACGCCGACTCGGGCTCGCCGTCGGCGCGCACCTCGCCGTTCTCCAGCACGATCGCCCGGTCGCACAGCTCGCCGACCTGCTCCAGCGCGTGCGTGACGAGGACGATGGTCCGGCCGTCGTGCTGGAAGGAACGGATCCGGTCCAGACACTTGCGCTGGAACGGCTCGTCCCCGACGGCGAGGACCTCGTCGACGAGCAGGACGTCCGGGTCGACGTGCACGGCGACCGCGAAGGCGAGCCGCACGTACATCCCCGACGAGTAGAACTTCACCTGGGTGTCGATGAACCGCTCGATCCCCGAGAAGTCGACGATCGCGTCGAAGTACCTCTCCGTCTGCCTGCGCGCCAGGCCCAGGATCGAGGCGTTGAGGTAGACGTTCTCGCGTCCGGTCAGGTCGGGGTGGAAGCCGGTGCCGAGTTCGAGCAGCGCCGCGAGGCGGCCGCGCCGTTCGACCGTGCCCGAGGTGGGCCGCACGATGCCGCCGATCAGCTTCAACAGCGTGCTCTTGCCCGAGCCGTTCGGCCCGATCAGCCCGACCGTCGTTCCGGACTCGATGTCCACGCAGACGTCCCGCAGCGCCCAGAAGACCTCCCGGTGCCGCCTGGAGCGCCGGAGGTTGACGACCCGCTCCTTCAGCGACTTCTCCTTGCGAATCACGAACCGCTTGGAGACGTGACTGACCCTGACGACGCTGACCCGGTCGCTCACCGCCCGCTCCTCACAGCTCCTGCGCGAAGTTGTCCTGCAGGAGGGCGAACACCCGCTGGCAGAGCCACAGCACCACCAGGCCGACGGCGAGCGCGGCGGCGAGGTGCCAGCCGAGTCCGTCCGGGAACAAGCCGGCGCCGGTGCGACCGGGCTCCCAGAAGCAGCGCTGCAGCGCGAGGGTCGCCACCGCGAGCGGGTTGCTCAGGTAGAGCGTGGCGGCGAGCCCCTCGCCCAGCGCCGCGTGCACCTGCGCCCAGGAGTACACGATCGGGGCCGTCCAGAACATCACCATGAGAGCGATCTGGACGAGGTACTGGATGTCGCGCAGGTAGACGTTCAGCGCAGAGAGCAGGAACGCGAACGCGGTGGCGTAGACGAGCAGCACGACGAGCGCGGGCGGCGCGTAGAGCAGCCCGGCCCCGGTGGGCGGCTTGCCGACCAGCACGGTCGCGACGACCAGGATGCCGAGCTGGATGGCGACGGAGAACAGGGCGGATCCGACGACACTGAGCGGGAACACCTCGCGCGGCAGGTAGATCTTCTTGACGAGGCCACCGTTCGCGAGGATGGAACCGGTGCCGCCGTTGACGATCTCGGTGAACAGCTGCCACCCGGTCAGCCCGGTGAAGACGAAGATGGCGTAGTCGGGGATCGCGCGTTCGGCGCCGAGGAACTTGCCGAGCGCGACATAGTAGATGAGCAGCTGCGCGAGCGGGTGGATGAGGCTCCACAGGAAGCCCAGCGAGCTGTCCTTGTAGCGGGCCTTCAGCTCCCGCCGCACGAGCAGCCCGAGCAGCTCCCGGTAGGCCACGACGTCCCGCACCGACTGCGCGGTGCCGTGCAGGAATCCCGCCCGCGGGGCGGCCGGCTCGAGCGGCAGGGCCGCGAGCCGCCGGGCGCGCTGCGCGGCGAGGTCGGTCGGCGCCTCGCCGGCGGGGGACGCCATGCCTACCCCCACCCTCTCACGGCCCGGCCTCTCATGTCCCACCGGGCGCCGCTGTGGCCTCGTCCGGCCCCTTCGGCTGGACCCCGTCGACGAGGTACTGCCACGCCTCGTGCGCGTACTGATCCCAGGTCCGCACGGGCAGCGCCTGCGCCTCCTGCGACAACCGCCCGTGCAGCTCGTCGTCGGTGAGCAGGCGGCGCAGCGCCCGGGCCAGGTCGTGGTCGTCGCGGGGGTCCACCAGCAGGGCGCCTCCCCCCGCGCCGTGACCGCCCGCCGCGAGCTCCAGCATGCTGCCGAAGGCGGACGTGATCACGGGTGTCCCGCTGGCGAGCGACTCGGCGACGGGGAGGCCGAACCCTTCGTTCAGCGAGGGGAACACGGTGCACCGGGCCAGCCGGTACGCCGCCCAGAGCAGCCGGTCCGGGAGGGCGGACAGCGACTGCACGGGGCGCCGCCTCGCCTGCAGCTCGGCCACCCGCGCGAAGAAGCGCTCGCTGTTCCACGAGTTGCCACCGACGAAGGTGACGGTGAACCGGACGCCGTCCCGCCACAGCAGCTCCGCGGCGTGCAGCACCGCCAGGTGGTTCTTGCGCGGCTCGTGGCTGCCGACGACGAGCACCATCGGCAGGTCCCCCGAGCCGAGGAGCTCCCGGGCCTCGGCCAGCACCTCGGCGGACGGATCGTCCGCCTCGACGGGCAACGGGATCGGCGTGATGTCGGGGCCGCGCAGCCCGGCACCGGGGAGCATCTGACGCCACCCGCGGTACTCCGTCGCGGCGCTGGTGGAGATGGCGGCGACCCGGTCCATGCGCGCGACCGCGGCGAGGTTCCAGGCGAACCCGCCGCTCATGCCGTACGCCGTCGTCTCGGCGGTGGTGAGGGGCACGCAGTCGAAGCCGATGACCGCGGTCGCCGAGCCGGAGAACTCCGCCATCGCGAGCTGCCGTCGCGCCCGCTCCGGCTCGGCCGCCAACTCGGGGAGCACGTACGTCGCGCGCCACGGCACCACGACGTGGTCGTCCGCCCGGGCGCCGGGGACCGGTTCGCCGGGGGCGGGTTCGCCGGGGGCGGGGCTCGCGCCGTGCACGGCGGCGCGCGCCTCGCCCTCGGTCAGCCGCCGCAGGGCGGTGTAGTCCGGCGTCCAGCCGACGAGGACCGGGTCGTGGTCCCGGGTCCAGCGCAGCGCCGACTGGCGGGCGACCCGTTGGATCCCGGTCGCGAACGAGCTCTGCGCGGTGTGGTGGACGTCGACGAGCACGTCGTGGGTCCGGATCTCCACCGTCGGCCAGCGCGTGCCGGCCCGGCGCCCCCAGCGCCGCGACACCAGCGGGCGGTGCAGGGCGGCCAGCGGCCCGTCGAGCCGAGCGGCCCGGACGGCGCGCAGCACGGCGGGGTGGTCGGGCAGGCGGGCGTCCAGGACCGCCAGGGCGAGCCAGAACTGCTCCGGGCCGGCCCCGGCGAGGGCCTCCTCGAGCAGTCGCAGCAGCGTCGCCGCGCCCGCGTCCGGGCACGGCCGGCCGGTGAGGACGGGCAGCAGGGTGCGCAGGGCCGCGCGCCGGCACGCTCCCCGGTGATCGATGCGCGCGCCCAGCGACGCCACCCCGTCCACACCGCCCAGCCGGCCGGTCATCGGCTCTCGACCCCGTCGGTACCAGCGCCCGCGCCGACCAGGCAGGTCCACACCTCGTCGGCGTACGCCTCCCACGACCGCGACGGCCTGTCGGCGATCTCCGCTCGGAGGGCGGCGAGCCGATCGTCGCGGGTGAGCAAGGTGCGCATGGCGTCGACGAGCGCGACGTCGTCCCGAGGGTCGATCAGGACGGTCCCGCCGCGCTCGCCGATCTCCCGCGTGCTGCCGTAGTCGGAGGTGATCACAGGGGTGCCGAACGCGAGCGACTCCGCGACGGGAAGCCCGTAACCCTCGTGCAGGGACGGGAAGACGGTGAAGCGCGCGTCGCGGTACGCCTCGGCGAGCCGCGCCCCGTCGACCCGGGCCTCGACGTCGAGCGGGTAGCCCTGGGCCTGCAGCCGGCGGACCTTGTCCGGCAACTCCCGCCCCCAGCCGCTCCCGCCGATCAGCCGGAGCCGGAACGCGAGGCCGCTGCGCCACAGGTACTCGGCGGCGAACAGCAGCGCCAGGTGGTTCTTGCGGGGCTCGAAGCTGCCCACCGACAGCACGGTCGGCAGCTCCCGCTCGGGGGCCAGCGGCGCGGGCGGCGCGGCGGTCGCCGCGACCATGCCTTCGGCGGGCAGCGGGCACTCGCTCACCGCCGGCCCGGCGAGCCCCTGCGCCGGCAGTGCGGCCGCGAAGCCGCTGAACTCGGTCGTGGCCGACACGCTGATGCCCGCGACTCGGTGTGAATGCTTGATCACGGAAAGGTAGCGGCAGAAGCGGTTGGGCTCCGCGACCGGCACCAGGTCGGCGCTGACGACGGGGATGCAGTCGTACCCGATCGCGGTCACCCGGTTGCCGGAGTACTGCGCCAGCGCCGCGAGCCGCGCGGAGGCGGCCTCGGGCGGCACCTCGGCCAGGATCAGGGTGCCCCGCCACGGCACCACGAGCGGCAGTTCGGCGGTCTCCCGCGCCTGCGGGACCCTGCCATAGGCCCGACGATCGGGCCAGCGGAGCACCCGCTCGCGCTCGATCTCTCCCAGCTCCCGGTGCGCGACACAGCCGGGCGCCCAGGCGACGAGCGCGACGTCGTGATCGCGGTCCCAGAGCGGGACCGTGTGGCGAACCACCTGCTGAATGCCGGTGTGCAGCTCGTGCCGCGAGCTGTGGTCGACGTCCACGACGACCCCACCGGTCACGACCCGCAGGGGGCGCGTGGGGGCGCCCGACCGTGCCGCGGACAGGCAGGTGTTCAGCAGCCAGGCGCCGACCTCGGAGGGGGCCGACAGCTCGAACCCGCGCAGCACCGCGAGCAGGTCCTCCGTGGTCGGCAGGCAGCTGGCGAGCGCCACGTAGAACAGCCACACCCGAGCCGGGGTGAGATCGGTGTGCAGGTCGCGCACCAGCAGGTCGAGCACGACCGCGGCGTCACGGGCGGGGTCGGGGTCCGGCTCGGGCAGGGGGCGCTCGCACAGCACCGCGCCGGCCGCGCGCAGCCGTTGCGCCAGCGCGCGCCGGGCGACCGTCGGGTCGACGGTCTCACCCCTCGGCTCACCCATCGTTGGGCTGCGTGCCTTCGTTGGGCTGCGTTCCATCGTTGGGCTGCGTGCCATCGTTGGGCTGGGAGCGCTGCGTGCGTCCGCGAACGACGCGAAGTGGCTTGGTCACCCGCCACGACACCGTGGCGCGCATGGCGAGGAGTTCGCGCCGCAGCTCGTCGACCTCCGTGCACGACGCCACGGCGTCGGTCCAGCCGCTGAGCGCGGCCGCCCGCCACCGCACGACGTCTTCGGTCGCCCGGCGCAGGTCCTCGGTCAGCCTGGCGACGTCGTCCTGCAGTTGCCGTTCCACCACGGTCGTGTAGGCGTCGAGCGGCCCAGCGGGGTAGCTCAGGCGAGGGGCGAGGTCTGCGTGCTCGCGGGCCACGTAGTACCGGGACAGGCCGTCGAACATGCAGAAGACATAGTCGGCGCCGAGGACGATGCCTTCCCATTCCTCGTAGGCCGGTGTCGTGGTGTTCGGCAGCGTGGCCTCGATCACCAGCACCCAGGGCCGCCAGACGCGCAGGTCGATGCTGCTCAGGACGTCGAGTTCCGCTCCCTCGGTGTCGACGACCATGAAATGGATGTCGCAGCCGTGCCA
This sequence comes from Mycobacteriales bacterium, assembly GCA_035310665.1. Lineage (GTDB taxonomy): Bacteria > Actinomycetota > Actinomycetes > DATGDX01 > DATGDX01 > DATGDX01. Next base: position 9,629 of record DATGDX010000275.1, read on the forward strand.
GCCGGCCTCGGCCAGCACGTCGTCGAGCCTGCGGGTCGCGACCTGCACCTCGCGCCCCTGCCACCCGGCCTGCTCGTGGAAGTCACGGATGCTGTCGACGAGCGTCGAGAGCCCGGTGTCGGGGATCTCGAACATGGTGACAGACTCGGCGCGCGACGAGCTGATCGCCGCCTCGACGAGGATGTCCCTCGGCCGCCGCTGGCGGTGCATCTGCGCGTAGGCGTGGACCGGCTCGACCGTGATGCCGTGCCAGCCCTGCTCGTAGAAGGCCCAGGACACCGACCCGATCGTCGGATCGTTCGCGCCGACGTCGATGTAGCGGCCCGCCTCCACGTCGCGCAGGGCGCGCCACAGCACGACGTCCTCGCCGTTCTGGGCATAGGACGCGAACCGGGCGGCCGGAAGCACGCCGGGCATCATAAGTTCCGCCTCAGCCGGCACGGCCGGTCCCGCTACCCCCCGGCGTCGTCGGCGCGGCGTCCACGATCCCGCCGTACACCGACACGGTGGTGATGGAGTAGAGCTGTGGTGGGCGGTTGAGGGTCCTCTCCAGGTCCCGGAGGCTACCCGCCGACGCGATCAACCGAGGGGGAATCCACGGTGCGGACCGGGCGAGCAGGTCGGGGCCGGACGCGAGCACCCAGAGCGACCTGCCCTCGGCTCGCCACGCTCCCGCGATCTCCCGCAGCCGGCGTTCGGGGAGAAGATCGGTGAGGACCGCGACGGGAACGTCGCACCAGGTGCGCAGCGCCGGCGACAGCACGAGACCGCCCCGGTCGTCGTCGGCGAACAGCATCGCGGCGCGCGGTCCGGTGGCTCGGCAGACGTTCTCGACCGCGCCGAGGTGGCCCGCGAGCGGCTGGAAGTGGCGCACGGGCGCGGTCACGCCCAAAGGGTACGCGAGCAGTCCCGCGGCCCCGGCCGCCCAGATCGGTGCTGGCGGGATCCGGCGGGTCGCGGTGGACGCCGCGAGCGCGAACGCCTCGACGGCGAGCAGGGCGAGGAGAACGACGAGCGGGAACCCCGCCGGGACGAACCGTCGCGCCGCCCAGATCTGGTCGGGGGTGATGCTCGGGTTCCACAGGTACGCCGCGGTGGCCAGTCCCGGGACGAGCATGAGGGCGCTCGCGGCATCCGGGCGTCGGCACAGGCGCGCGGCGAGGATCGCCGCCCCGACGATCGCGAGGGTGACGGCGACGGGCCCCAGGTACCAGGCCAGCCACGTGACCGTGTTCTCCGCGTAGGTGCGTGACGGGTCGGGGGGGAGTCCGGCGGCGGCCTGCAGCCCACCCACCAGG
>DATGDX010000276.1:0-16855 GCA_035310665.1 Mycobacteriales bacterium
GTCTGCCCGACGACGCGCACCTCGCGCCACCACCCCGCCGGCGGGGTGAGCGCGGCGGCCAGCACGGCCGGGCGAAGCGGCGGGCGGGCGGAGTCGGCGTACGGCGCGGGGTCGTCGCAAGGCACGTCGATAGCATCGCCCGAGCCCGCCCTTCCCGCCCCGCCGCCGAGGGACGCACCCTCGCCGGCACTCCCAAGGCCTCGATCAGGACCTCAAGAGACGGAGACCGCCGATGGCCGCGCGAGCTCCCGAGCCCGACCTCACCCCCGCCGACGACACGACCCCCGACCTCACCACGGTCGCCGGGAAGCTCGCCGAACTCCACCGCCGCGGCCAGGCCGCGGTGCACGCGGGGTCGGCCAAGGTCGTGGAGGCTCGCCACGCGCAGGGCCGGATGACCGCGCGGGAGCGGATCGAGGCGCTGCTCGACCCCGGCTCGTTCGTGGAGACCGACTCCCTGGTGCGGCACCGGGCGCGGGAGTTCGGCGTCGACAAGAACCGTCCGTACGGCGACGGTGTGATCACCGGCTACGGCACCGTGGACAACCGGCCGGTCTGCGTGTTCTCGCAGGACTTCACCGTCTTCGGCGGATCGCTCGGTGAGGTCTTCGGCGAGAAGATCGTCAAGATCATGGACCTGGCGCTGAAGACGGGCTGCCCCGTGATCGGCATCAACGACTCCGGCGGCGCGCGGATCCAGGAGGGGGTGGTCTCGCTCGCGCTGTACGGCGAGATCTTCTATCGCAACGTCATGGCCTCCGGGGTCATCCCGCAGATCTCCCTGATCATGGGACCGTGCGCCGGCGGTGCGGTGTACTCCCCCGCGATCACCGACTTCACGCTCATGGTCGACCAGTCGTCACACATGTTCATCACCGGCCCCGACGTCATCAAGGCGGTGACCGGGGAGGATGTCGGGTTCGAGGAGCTCGGCGGCGCGCGGACGCACAACAGCAAGAGCGGCGTCGCCCACTTCATGGCCACCGACGAGCGCGACTGCCTCGAGCTCACGCGGACGCTGCTCGCCTACCTGCCGAGCAACAACATGGAGGACCCGCCGGCGGACGAGCCGGTCGCAGAGCTCGAGGTGACCGACGAGGACCTCGCCCTCGACACCTTCATCCCCGACTCCCCGAACCAGCCGTACGACATACACGAGGTCATCACGGCGGTCGTCGACGACGGCGAGTTCTTCGAGGTGCAGCAGCTGTGGGCGCCCAACATCGTCGTCGGGTTCGCCCGCGTCGACGGGCGGTCGGTGGGAGTGGTCGCGAACCAGCCGCTGCAGTACGCCGGGACGCTCGACATCGACGCGTCGGAGAAGGCGTCGCGGTTCGTGCGGACCTGCGACGCGTTCAACGTGCCGATTCTCACGTTCGTCGACGTCCCCGGTTTCCTGCCCGGCACGAACCAGGAGTGGAACGGGATCATCCGCCGGGGCGCGAAGCTCATCTACGCCTACTCCGAGGCGACGGTCCCGAAGGTGACGGTCATCACCCGCAAGGCGTACGGCGGCGCCTACGACGTCATGGGCTCCAAGCACCTGCGCGCGGACATCAACCTCGCCTGGCCGACCGCGGAGATCGCGGTCATGGGCGCGCAGGGCGCGGTCAACATCATCTTCCGGAAGGAGCTCGCGGCGGCCGAGGACGTCGACGCGCGGCGGGCCGAGCTCATCGCCGACTACACGAGGAACCTTGCCACGCCGTACGTCGCGGCGGAGCGCGGCTACATCGACGCCGTCATCCCGCCGAGCACGACGCGCATCAACGTGGTCAAGGCGCTGCGGGCGCTGCGCAACAAGCGCGAATCACTGCCACCGAAGAAGCACGGCAACATCCCCCTGTGAAATCCCCCTGTGGATCCCCTCCGTGAACTCGCAGCCGCCGACGACCCCGGCCGTGAACCCCCGGCCGTGAACCCCCTGCCGTGACCCCACCTGCCGAGGAGCCGGAAGTGATCGACAGCGCGGACCCCGGACGGCCGGTGCTGCGCATCGTCAACGGAGACGCCGGCCCTGACCACGTCGCGGCCCTGCTGGCCGTGCTGGCCGCCGCCGGAAGCGGTGCGGGAGGCGCCGCGGGAAACGCCGCTCAACCCGCGGGAGGCGTGGGTCCGGGCTGGGCGGACCCGGCCGGCGCCTTCCGGGGCCCGGTCCGCGTCTGCCCAGGGTCGTGGCGGGCGAGCGGCTGGGGAGCGGGCGTGCGGACCCGGGCGGCTTGGTGATCCGCCGCCGTCACCCGTCCCCACCCGCGCCGAGGCCTCGCGTGACCCGTCGACACGTGGGCGCCGCGATCGCCGCCGCCCTGCTAACGGCGGCGTGCGGCGCACCGACCGACCCCGTCGAGCGCGCGGCCACGCCGCCACCGTCCTCGCCCGCCGCCGCGGACGCGAGCCGAAGCCCCGCCGCCGCGGCGCGTGCCCCGGGCAGCAGTCTGCCGGGCATGCCGCCGGTGCTCGACCGCCGCGACGTGTACGCCGCCACCCGCCCCGGCCGGCTCAGCCCCGTCGTGCGCCGCTTCCCGTCCCGGGTCTACGTCCCGAACAGCGAGAGCGACACCGTCGACGTGATCGACCCCGCGACCTACCGGGTCGTCGCGCACTTCCGGGTCGGCGGGCTGCCGCAGCACGTCGTCCCGTCCTGGGACCTGCGGACGCTGTGGGTCAACAACAACGTCGGCAACACGCTCACGCCGATCGACCCGGCGACGGGGCGGCCGGGCCGGCCGGTCGCGGTCGCCGACCCCTACAACCTCTACTTCACCCCCGACGGGCAGTTCGCGGTCGTGATGGCGGAGCGGGAACGCCGCATCGACTTCCGCGACCCGCACACGATGGCCCTGCGCCGCTCGCTCCCCGTGCCCTGCCGCGGCGTCAACCACGCGGACTTCACCGCCGACGGCCGGTCGTTCGTGACCAGTTGTGAGTTCAGCGGCGAGCTGCTGCGGGTGGACACCGCGACGCAGCGGTTGAGCGCGCCGCCGCTGCGGCTCCCCCACGCGGACAGCATGCCGCAGGACGTGAAGCTGGCACCCGACGGCTCGATCTTCTACGTCGCGGACATGGCGTCCAACGGGCTGTGGGAGGTCGACGCCGCGTCGTTCCGGGTCGTCGGGTTCCTGCCCACCGGGCGCGGGACGCACGGCCTCTACGCCAGTCGGGACTCGCGTTACCTCTACGCGTCGAACCGCGGCGAGGGGACCGTCTCCGTCGTCTCGTTCGCGACGCGCACGGTCGTCCGAAGCTGGCGCATCCCGGGAGGTGGGTCCCCCGACATGGGCGGCGTGTCGAGCGACGGGAAGGTGCTGTGGCTCTCCGGCCGCTACCACGGGGTCGTCTACGCGTTCGACACGGCCACCGGGAGGCTCCGGGCGAAGATCCCGGTCGGCAAGGGCCCGCACGGGCTCGCCGTCTACCCCCAGCCCGGGCGCTACTCGCTGGGGCACACGGGGGTCTTTCGCTGACCGCCCGGCACGCCGCCGGGTAGGCGGCCGGGCAGGGCTGCCCCGGGGGGCGGAGGCGGTCGACGGGTGAGGTCGGGAGGACCGCGCCGGTCGTGGAGGGGACCCGCCTAGACTGCCGCACCGAGGCGCCGCCCCGACCTGCGAACCGGACTGCGAGGGAGCCGACGTGCGCAAGGTCCTCATCGCCAACCGTGGCGAGATCGCCGTCCGAGTCGCCCGCGCCTGCCGCGATGCCGGCCTCGCCAGCGTCGCCGTGTACGCCGAGCCCGACCTCGACGCCCCGCACGTGCGTGCGGCCGACGAGGCGGTCGCGCTCGGGGGCACCACGCCCGGGGACAGCTACCTCGTCATCGACAAGATCCTCGAAGCGGCCAAGGACACCGGCGCGGACGCCGTCCACCCCGGATACGGCTTCCTCTCCGAGAACGCCCACTTCGCCCGTGCCGTCATCGACGCGGGACTCACGTGGATCGGACCCTCACCGGAGGCGATCGAGCGACTCGGCGACAAGGTCGAGGCGCGGCACATCGCGCTCGCCGCAGGCGCCCCCCTGGTCCCCGGCACGCCCGACCCCGTGTCCGGTGCCGACGAGGTGGTCACCTTTGCGCGCCAGCACGGCCTGCCGGTTGCGATCAAGGCGGCGTTCGGCGGCGGCGGCCGCGGCCTGAAGGTGGCCCGCACGATCGAGGAGATCCCCGAGCTCTACGAGTCCGCGGTACGTGAGGCGATCACCGGGTTCGGCCGCGGCGAGTGCTTCGTCGAGCGCTACCTGGAGCGCCCGCGGCACGTCGAGGCACAGGTGGTCGCGGACCAGCACGGCAACGTCGTCGTCGTCGGCACCCGCGACTGCTCCCTGCAGCGACGGCACCAGAAGCTCGTCGAGGAGGCGCCGGCGCCCTTCCTCTCCGACGACCAGCGCCGGCGCATCCACGAGTCGGCACGGGCGATCTGCAAGGCCGCGGGCTACTGGGGCGCCGGCACCGTGGAGTTCCTCGTCGGAGCCGACGGCACCGTCTCGTTCCTCGAGGTCAACACCCGGCTGCAGGTGGAGCACCCGGTGACCGAGGAGACGACCGGGATCGACCTGGTCCGCCAGCAGTTCCTCATCGCCGACGGGCAGGCGCTGTCCCTGACCGAGGATCCCCAGCCACGGGGGCACTCGATCGAGTTCCGGATCAACGGCGAGGACCCGGGGCGCGGGTTCCTCCCCGCCCCCGGCGTGCTCTCGACGTTCGTGCTCCCGACCGGCCCCGGCGTCCGCGTCGACACCGGCTTCGAGCAGGGCAACGTGGTCTCCGGAGCCTTCGACTCGCTGCTCGCCAAGCTCATCGTCACCGGCGCGAGCCGCCGTGAGGCGCTGGAGCGCGCACGCCGGGCGCTCGACGAGTTCCAGGTCGACGGCATCGCCACCGTGCTCCCCTTCGACCGCCGGATCGTGCGCGAGCCGGCCTTCACGGCCGAGCCGTTCCGGGTGCACACCCGGTGGATCGAGACGGAGTTCGTCAACGACATCGAGCCGTACACCGCGACCGCGGAGGCACCGGAGCCGCAGCCTCGGGAGAAGATCACCGTCGAGGTGGGGGGGCGGCGGCTCGAGGTCGTGCTGCCGGCCGGGATCGGTGCCCTCTCGGCGGGTGGCACCGGCGCGGCGGTGTCGAAGAAGCCCTCCGCCCGGCGCCGGGCGGGCAAGGCAGCGGTCGCGGTCAGCGGCGATGCGCTCACCTCGCCCATGCAGGGGACCATCGTCAAGGTCGCGGTCGAAGCCGGAACCGTCGTGCAACCCGGCGACCTCCTCGTCGTCCTCGAGGCGATGAAGATGGAGCAGCCGATCAATGCTCACAAGGCGGGCACCGTCACCGCACTCGTCGCCGACGTCGGGCAGACGCTGAGCAGCGGTGCGGTCATCTGCGAGATCAAGGACTGATCGGGCGGCACACCGCAACTCGGGGCAGGATGGAGGCATGACGCCTCCATCGCGCCGTCGTGCTGCGTTGCCGGCCCCGCTGCGGGTTCTGGTGCTGGCCCCGTTGCTGGCCGCGTTGCTGGCCGCCGTGGTCGGCGTCCTGCTGCCCGCCCCGCCCGCGGCTGCCGAGATGGTTATCGACCGCGCTGGGCGGGCGCTGCGCACCGACCCGGTCTACGTCGACCCGGCGGCGGGGAACCTCGTCTCCGCCGAGGACGTCACCGCGATGCGCGAGCAGGTTCGGGGGGCGAACCCGCCGGTGTACGTCGCCGTGCTGCCGCGCACCGTCCGTGAAGAGGCGGGCAGCTCAGGTGCGTTGCCGCGGGCGCTGGCGCAGAAGGTTGGGGCCCAGGGCGCCTACATCGCGCTCACCCCGGTGTCGCTGACCGCAGCGTCGAGCGTCGCCTCGGACCAGGTCGTCGCGGTGACGAACGAGGCCGTCACGCGAATCCGGCAGGGCCAGGCGAGCCCCGCCGAAGGGCTGCGGTTCGTCGTCGACCGAACCGTCGCGGTCACGTCGGGTGCGCAGCGTGACGCCGGTCGCGCCCAGGACCCGGCCGAGAGCCAACCCGCCGGCTCGGGCGGCGGCGCGGGCCTCGTGCTGCTCGGCCTGCTCGCCGCCGGCGGCGCGGGCCTGTTCGTGCTGACCCGCTCCCGGCGCCGGGCCCGCGCCGCCGAGGACGCCCAGCAGTTCGAGGAGGTGCACGGCGTGGCGGAGGAGGACGTCACCCGCCTCGGCGAGGACGTGGTTGGCCTCGATCTCGACGTCGCCGACCCGCGGCTGGACGAGCCGACCCGCCAGGACTACCGCCGCGCCCTCGACGCGTACGACGCCGCGAAGGCGGCGCTCGAACGGGCGCGTCGCGCGGAGGACCTGCAGACGGTGTCGTCGGCCCTGGAAGAGGGGCGGTACGCGATGGCCTGCGTGCGGGCGCGGCTCGCGGGGCAACCCGTGCCGGAGCGCCGCCCGCCCTGCTTCTTCAACCCCCAACACGGACCGTCCGCGGTCGACGTGGAGTGGGCACCCCCGGGCGGCGCACCGCGAGTGGTGCCCGTATGCGCGCTGGACGCCGAGCGGCTGGCGCGCGGCGAGGACCCGGACGCGCGTCAGGTGCTGGTCGGCGGGCAGCGCCGGCCGTACTGGGAGGCCGGCCCGGCCTACGGTCCCTGGGCGGGCGGCTACTACGGCGGGTTCGGGATGGGCGGACTGCTCCCCGGCCTGCTGATCGGCAGCATGCTCGGCGGTGGCTTCGGGCACGGCGGCTGGGACGCGAGCCCGACCGCGGGTGGCGACTTCGGTGGCGACCTCGGCGGTGGCGACTTCGGCGGCGGGTTCGGAGGGGGCGGCTTCGGGGGCGGCGACTTCGGAGGCGGCGACTTCGGGGGCGGCGACTTCTGACCCGGCTGCCTGGTGACCCCTCGCTCGTCGGCAAGCTGCGCTTCGCCCTCGGCTTCCGGCTACCGGACGAGAACCGGGAGTGGGTGCGGCACGAACTGACCGACGCCGGCTGGTGGGCGCGGATGCTGCTGCGCCAACTCGTCGTCGTGACCCCCGTCGCCGTGCTCCTCGCGCTGCTCCCCGGCCCCGGTTACCTGCACGTCCTGCTGCCGCTGCTCGTGATCCTCGGAGCGCTGTTCCTCGTCGCGACGTACTCCTTCGAGCTGCGCGCGGCCCGGCTGCGCCAGCACGGCCTGCCGGTCCCCGTGGACGAGGACCTCGGGCGCCCGACCGACGAGTGACGCCTCGCGGGTCCCCGCCCGGCCCTCCCGCCGCCGACCGCGTGTCGTGTCACGGTCCGAGTAACGCCCGCGACCAGCGGCTACCCTCGCCCCCCATGGCCCTGTACGCCGCCTACGCGACGAACATGGACCCGCGCCGGATGCGGGAGCGCTGCCGGCACTCGCCCTCGCGCGGCACTGGGTGGGTCCAGGGGTGGCGGCTCACGTTCGGCGGGGAGGACCTGGGCTGGGAGGGCGCGCTCGCGACGGTCGCCGAGGACGACACGGCGGCGGTGTTCGTGATGCTCTACGACGTGACGGAGTGCGACGAACGCTCCCTGGACGAGTGGGAGGGCGTCGACACCGGGCTGTACACCAAGATCCGCGTCCGGGTCGCCACGCTCGACGGGGACGTCCTCGCCTGGCTGTACGTCCTCGACGCCTACGAGGGCGGCCTCCCGTCGGCGCGATACCTGGGGCTGATCTCCGACGCCGCCGAGGCGGCGGGGGCCCCCGACGACTACGTCGCCGGGTTGCGGCGGAGACCGAGCCGGGGCGTGGAGGTCTGAGACCGAGCGTCGATCGAGCCGTCAGGCGGCGATCGCCGGTGCCGACCGGGAGTTCTTCGTCGCGCTCGGCCGGGACGAGGAGCGCCGCGGGCACACCCTGGAGACGCTGCTGACCGCCTATCGAGTGGGAGCCCGGGTCGCGTTCCGGCGGGTCGCCACCCTGGCCCGGGAGGCGGGACTGGAGCCCGACGCCCTCATCCCGCTCGCCGAGGCCACCTTCAGCTACATCGAGGAGCTGTCCGCGGCGAGCATCGAGGGCTTCGCCGCCGAGCAGGCGGCGCAGGCGGGTGAGCTGGACCGACACCGGCACGAACTGCTCGCCCTGCTCATCGCGGGCGCCGCTGACGTCGCCGCGGTGGCCGAGGCCGCGGGCGCGGCGGGGTGGGCCGTGCCGGACACCCTCGTCGCGATTCGCGTCCCGGCGCCACGGGCGGAGGGGATGGGCAGGGACCTCGGCCGGGACGCCCTCGTCGCCGCGCACCGCGGGGCGGTCGTCGCGCTCGTCCCCGCACCGGAGACCCCTTCCGCCCGGGCCGCCCTCGCGCGCAGCCTCGCCGGCCGCCAGGCGGTCGTCGGCCCGACCCGCCCGTGGAACCGCGCCGCCGTGAGCCTGCGCCTGGCGACGATGACCGGGCGGCTCGTGGCCTCCGGCGTACTGTCCGCCGACCCGGTGTTCGTCGACGAACACCTGGCCACCCTGGTCGTGCACCGCGACCCCGAACTCGTCGCCGACCTCGTGGCCCGGCGCCTCGCGGTGCTGGAACAGGTCCGCGACGGCACCCGTGATCGGCTCGCCGAGACCCTCCTCGCCTGGCTGATCCACCGAGGCGAGCGGCAGCGGGTCGCCGAGACGCTCCACGTGCACCCGCAGACCGTCGGATACCGGATGACCCAGCTGCGCAAGCTCTCAGGCGCCGCCCTGGACGACCCCGGCGCTCGGTTCGAGCTGGAGATCGCGCTGCGTGCCGTCCGCACCCGGGCCGGGGCCCGCTGACCCGGCTGCCCGCCGCGGCCGTCGACGGCAGGGCGGAGTCGGCGCGCCGGTTCGTAGTGTGGGACCCCGCCGGTTGCCTCCGTCCGCGGGCGGGAGAGGTGTGGGCGATGACGACGGACGACGCCGCGGCGAAGGCCGCCGCGGGCGTGCTGCGCGCCCGCCGCGGCGGCGATGCCGTCGACGTGGCGGTCGTCCTCGGCTCGGGCTGGGCCGCCGCGGCCGACGCCCTCGGACCCCCCTCCACGGAGGTCACCACCGCCGAGTTGCCGGGGTTCCCGCCCCCCACCGTCGCCGGGCACCCGGGACTGGTGCGCGTCGTGCCGGTCGCCGGGCGGTCCGTCCTCGTCTTCCTCGGCCGCACCCACCTCTACGAGGGCCGCGGCGTCGCCCCGGTCGTGCACGGGGTGCGCGCCGCGGTCGCGGCCGGCGCCCGGTCGGTCGTGCTCACCAACGCGGGGGGCGCGTTGCGGCCCGGGCTCGCGGTCGGCCAGCCGGTCCTGATCAGCGACCACCTGAACCTCACCGGGCGCTCCCCGCTGGTCGGGCCCGCGTTCGTCGACCTGACCGACCTGTACGCGACGCGGCTGCGCGCCCTGGCACGACGGGTCGATCCGACGCTCGCGGAGGGGGTGTACGCGGCGCTGCCGGGACCGCAGTTCGAGACACCGGCGGAGATCCGGATGCTGCGGACCCTCGGCGCCGACCTCGTCGGGATGTCCACCGCCCTGGAGGCGATCGCCGCGTTCGCCGCCGGTGCCGCGGTGCTCGGCATCTCGCTCGTCACCAACCTCGCGGCCGGGACCGGCGAGACGGGCCCGGACCACGCCGACGTGCTGCGCGCGGGGGCCGCCGCCGCACCGCGGCTGGGGGCGCTGCTGGCCGGGATCGTGGCGGGGCTGGCGGCGGACGCGCAGGGGGCGGACGCGCAGGGGGCGGAAGCGCGAACGCCCGGCCCGGTGGACGCCTAGTGATCGACGACGAGCTGCGCCGCCGCGCGGAGGACTGGCTTGCGGAGGACCCCGACCCCCGCACGCGAGCCGACCTCGCCGGCCTGCTCGTGACCGCCGGGTCCGACCCGGCGGCCGCAGCGGAGCTGGCCGACCGGTTCGCCGGGCCGCTGCAGTTCGGCACCGCAGGGCTGCGCGCTCCGCTCGGGGCGGGGCCGAACCGGATGAACCGCGCGGTCGTGATCCGGGCGGCGGCGGGCCTGGCGGCGTACCTGCGCGAGCGCGTCGGCGCGGCCGTCGTCGTGGGGTTCGACGCGCGGCACGACTCAGACGTGTTCGCGCGGGACACGGCCGCGGTGCTGGAGGGGGCGGGTCTGCGGGCGATGGTGCTGCCGCACCCGCTGCCCACCCCGGTGCTCGCGTATGCCGTGCGGCACCTCGGTGCCGACGCCGGTGTGATGGTCACCGCGTCGCACAACCCGGCGCGTGACACGGGTACAAGGTCTACCTCGGCGATGGGGCGCAGATCGCGCCCCCGGCCGACGCCGAGATCGCCGCGCACATCGCCCAGGTCGGCCCGCTCGCGCTCGTGCCGCGCGGGGCGGAGTGGGTGACGCTCGGGGACGAGGTCGTGGCGGCGTACGTCGACGAGGTCGTGCGGCTCTCCCTCGTCGCGGACCGGGACGTGCGGCTCGCCTACACCCCCCTGCACGGCGTGGGACGCGACACGCTGCGGCGCGTGCTCGCGCGGGCCGGTTTCGCCGCCCCGGCGGTCGTCGCCGAGCAGGCCGAGCCCGATCCCGCGTTCCCGACCGTCGAGGTCCCGAACCCGGAGGAGCCGGGGGCGGTCGACCGGCTCCTCGCCCTCGCGGACGCGACCGGCGCGGACGTCGGGCTGGCGAACGACCCGGACGCCGACCGGCTGGCGGTCGTCGCCGGCGGGCGGCTGCTGCGCGGCGACGAGGTGGGGGCGCTGCTCGCCGAGCACGTCCTCACGCACACCAGCGGACCCGACCGACTGGTCGTCACCACGGTCGTCTCGTCGTCCCTGCTGTCGCGCATCGCCGCGACACACGGCGTGCGGTACGCGGAGACGCTCACCGGGTTCAAGTGGATCGTCCGCGCGGGCGGGCCCGGCGACCGGTTCGTGTTCGGCTACGAGGAGGCGCTCGGCTATTGCATCGGCGGCTGGTCGGGGGACGGGCCACCGGTGCGGGACAAGGACGGGATCGCGGCCGCGCTGAGCGTCGCGGAACTGGTCGCGTCGCTGCGCCGCGCGGGGCGGACCGTCGACGACGCGCTCGACGACCTCGCCCGCCGGCACGGGCTGCACCTGACCGACCAGTGGTCCCTGCGGCTCGCCCGGCCCGGCCAGGCCGCGACCGCGATCGCGACGCTGCGCGCCGATCCGCCGGTGGACCTGGCCGGCCACCGGGTGACCGCGGTCGAGGACCTGGCGTCGGGGCACGGCGGGCTGCCGGCGACCGACGCGCTCCGCCTGCGGGTGGGCGACCGGGCCCGTGTCGTGATCCGGGCCAGCGGCACCGAGCCGAAGCTGAAGGCCTACCTCGAGGTGGTCACGCCGGTCACCGAGACGGTCGCGCGAGCGCGCGCGCTCGCCGGCGCCGACCTCGGCGCCCTGCGCGACGCGGTCGCCGCCACCGTTGCGGCCACCCTCCCCGCGGGCACCGTCCCCACCCGGGACCCGAGGCGCCCGTGAACCGCGCCGCGCTCGCCGCGATCGTCGACCACACGCTGCTGACCCCCGAGGCCACCCCCGCCGACGTGGAGCGGGCGTGCGGAGAGGCCGTGGCCCTCGGCGTGTTCGCCGTGTGCGTGTCGCCGTCGCTGGTCGCGGTCGCCACCCGCGCGCTCGCGGCGACCGATCTAGTGGTGGCGACCGTGTGCGGCTTCCCGTCCGGCGCGCACGCGCCGGCGGTTAAGGCGCGGGAGGCGGAGCTGGCCGTGGAGTCCGGTGCCCGCGAGGTAGACATGGTCATCGACTTGGGGCGGGCGAAGGCCGGTGACTGGGCCGCGGTCGAGCGGGACATCCGCGAGGTACGCCGCGTGCTCCTCCACCCGGCGCTGCTCAAGGTCATCGTGGAGAGCGCGGCGCTGACCGACGACGAGATCGTCGCGGCCTGCGGGGCGGCGGCCGGCGCGGGGGCCGACGTGGTGAAGACGTCGACGGGGTTCCACCCCGCGGGCGGCGCGTCGGTGTCGGCGGTCCGGCTCATCGCGGCCACGGTCGCGAGGAGCGCCGACCGGCGGCTCGGGGTCAAGGCCAGCGGCGGCATCCGGACCGGCGCCCAGGCGCTCGCGCTGGTCGCGGCCAGAGCGACCCGGCTCGGGCTGTCCCGGACCCGTGAGGTCCTCCACGGCCTGCCGGAGGCACCGGCGTGATCACGAATCGCGGGCCGGCCGCGGAGAGGCCGCGGGGACCCGCTCGAGCACGAGCGGCGCACCCGGAGGGCTCGCCCTACCGATCGTGATCGCCGCGGCGAGCGCGGCCCGCGCCCGGGCGAACCGCGCCACGTCGTCGGCGTACAGCTCCAGCAGCGGCTGCCCCTCCTCGACCCGCTCGCCGGGCTTGGCGAGGTACCGCACGCCGGCCGCGGGTGAGACCCGATCCTCCTTGCGCACCCGCCCCGCGCCGAGGCGCGACGCGCAGACGCCGACCGCTCGCGCGTCCAGCCGCTGCAGCACCCCGCCGGCCGGGGCGACGACGACATCGCGGTGCGCGGCGGCGGGCAGGGGCGCGCCGGGGTCGCCGCCCTGCGCGCGCACCATGCGCTCCCACACCGGGTACGCCGCGCCGCCGGCCAGCACCGCCGCCGGGTCGGGGCCGCTCACCCTGCACAGCGCCAGCATCTCTCGGGCGAGCGCCACGGTGACTTCGACGAGGTCCGCGGGGCCCTCTCCACGAAGGGTCTGCACCGCCTCGGCCACCTCGATCCCGGTGCCGCACGCGCGACCGAGCGGGGTGTCCATGGCGGTGAGCAGCGCGGACGTCCGCAGCCCGTGCTCCTCGCCGAGCGTCACCATCGTGCGCGCCAGCTCCCGCGCGTGGGCGCGCGACGGCAGGAACGCGCCCGACCCGACCTTCACGTCCAGCACGAGCGCGCTGGTGCCCTCCGCGATCTTCTTGCTGAGCACCGACGAGGCAATCAGCGGGATCGCCTCGACGGTCGCGGTGACGTCGCGCAGCGCGTAGAGCTTGCGGTCGGCCGGGGCGAGGGCCCCGCCGGGCGCGGCGATGACCGCGCCGACGTCCCGCAGGATCTCGACCATCCGCCGCGGCGTCAGCTCCGCGCGCCAGCCGCGGACCGCCTCCATCTTGTCCAGCGTGCCGCCGGTGTGCCCGAGCGCCCGTCCGGACAGCTGCGGGAACGCGAGGCCGCAGGCGGCGACCAGGGGGCCGAGGACCAAAGAGACCTTGTCGCCGACCCCCGCCGGTCGAGTGCTTGTCGCACGTGGGCCTGCCGACCGCGGACAGGTCCAGCCGCTCCCCGGAGCGGACCATCGCCTCGGTCCACGCGACCAGCTCGCTGCGGCGCAGGCCGCGCCACACGATCGCCATGAGCAGTGCCGCCATCTGCTCGTCCGCGACGGCACCGCGGGTGAACGCGTCCACGACCCAGTCGATGTGCGCCCGGGTCAGCTCGCCGCCGTCCCGCTTGACGCGGATGACCTCCACCGCGTCGAACGGCTCGGCGGTCACTCCCGCAGATCTCCCGCGTCGAACGCGTCCGGCGGCACCTCGGCCATCGGCAGCACCGCGCGCGGGGTGTCGACGAGCAGCTGCCCCCCGCCGTGCTCCCACAGCAGCTGACGGCAGCGCCCGCATGGCAGCAGCGCGGTGCCGGCGGCGGTGCGGCAGGTGACCGCCACGAGACGTCCTCCGCCGCCGCTGTGCAGGGCGGACACCAGCCCGCACTCCGCGCACAGCGAGAGCCCGTACGACGCGTTCTTCACGTTGCACCCCGTCACCACCCGGCCGTCGTCGGCGACACCGGCCGCGCCGACGCGCAGCCGGGAGTACGGCGCGTAGGCGTGGGCGGCGGCCTCGACGGCGGCGGCGCGCAGCACCGGCCAGTTCGGGGCCGGCCAGTTCGGGGCCGGGCAGTCCGGCGCCGACCAGTCCGGCCCAGGCGAGTCCGGCGCGGGCCGCCGGCTCCGCCGGGTCACGGTCGTGCCGCCAGTCGCGGCGGGCGGTCACCGCGCTCGAGGTGGAGCGCGCTGATCGCGGCACCCGTGAGCAGCCGGACACCGAGGCCGATCGCCCGCTCGTCGACGTCGAACGTGCCCTGGTGCAGGTCTCTCCCGCGGGCAGGCGCCCCGGAGGCAGGAGCGTCCCCGGGAACGGCGACGCCGAGGCGGGCCAGGGCGCCGGGAACGTGCTCGAGGTACCAGCCGAAGTCCTCCCCCCCGAGGCTCTGCTCCGCGTTGACGATGTTGTCCACACCGACGATCTCGGTGGCGGTCGCGCGGAGCAGCTCGGTGCTGACCGGCTCGTTCACCACCGGCGGCACGCCGCGGCGGTAAGCAACCTCGCAGTTCACGGCGTACGGCGCTGCCGTCGCTCGCGCGATCTCGGTGACCAGCTCCGGCAACTGGGCCCACGTCTCCGTGTCGAGCGTGCGCACGGTGCCCTCCGCCAGCCCGGTGTCCGGAATCGCGTTCGGCGCGCTGCCGGCCGCGACCCTGCCCCACACCAGCGCGACCGCCGCGCGGGGGTCGAGCCGGCGGGTGAGCGCCGCCGGAAGTTCCGTGATGACCTTCCCGAGCGCGTAGACGAGGTCGCCGGTGAGGTGCGGGCGGGCGGTGTGCCCCCCGGGCCCGGACAACCGGACGCAGACGTGGTCGGACGCCGCGGTGATCGCGCCGACCCGCAGGCCGACCGTGCCGACGACCGTCTGCGGGTCACAGTGCACCGCGAAGATGCGGCGGACGCCGGCGAGCGCGTCCGCGGCGAGCACGTCCAGCGCGCCGCCGGGGGTCGCCTCCTCGGCGGGCTGGAACACCAGCCGCACCCGCCCGGGCACCGTCCCGGCCGCGGCGAGCTCGGCGAGCACGACGCCGGCCCCGAGCACGATGACCGTGTGCACGTCGTGCCCGCAGGCGTGGCAGAGCCCCGGCACGGTGGAGCGGTAGGCGACGTCCTTCTCGTCCCGGACGGGCAGCGCGTCGAGGTCGGCGCGCAACGCGACGAGCGGCTCGCCCGCGCCGACGTCGCACACCACGCCGGTGCCCGACGGCAGCACCCGCGGCGTGAGGCCGGCGGCGGTGAGCCGGTCACGGACGACGCGGGACGTGCGGACCTCGGCCCAGGCGAGCTCGGGATGGGCGTGCAGGTCGCGGCGCAGCTCGATCAGCGCGGGCTCGAGACCTGCGAGGCGGCGGTCGAGCTCCCGCTGCAGGTCCCACCCGGCGGGCGCGTCGCGCGTGGGGGCGTGGAAGCGGGTCATCAGACCCCGATGGTGTCAGATGCAAGCTCTCGGAGCAGGGCGTCGACGACGTCGGCGACGGTGCCCCCGGCGGCGACGACCCGGCGTTGCCGCGCGTACGACGCGCCCTTCGCCAGCACCTCCTCGACCGTGGCCAGATGGGCGGAGCAGCCGAGCTCGGCGGAGACGGGGGCCAGGTCCGCGGCGAGCTCGCGGATGCACTCGCGCAGCGCCCGCGTGCACCCAGCGCGATCGCTGATCACGGCGGCGTCGAGCCCGTGGCGGGCGGCCCGCCACTTGTTCTCCTTGACCAGCCAGGCGGCGGGACGGGGCAGCGTCACGCCACGGTCGAGCAGGACCTCGAACCGGTGGACGAGCGACTGGGCCAGCGCGGCGACCATTCCGATCTCGCGCAGCGTCGGCAGCCCGTCGCAGACCCGCAGCTCGACGGTGCCGAAGTCGGGGTGCGGGCGGACGTCCCACCACACCTCCCTGATGCTGCGGATCGTCCCCGCCCGCTGCAGGGCGACCAGGAACTCCTCGAAGTCCGTCCAATCCCCCAGCGGCGCCGGCGGCCCCGCGGTCGGCAGCGCCCCGAATACGAGCGTGCGGGCGGAGGCGAGCCCGGTGTCCGCGCCGACCCAGAACGGGCTCGAGGCGCTGAGGGCCAGGAAGTGCGGCAGGTACGCCGTGATCCCGTTGAGGACCGGGATGACCTTGTCCCGGTCGGTCACCCCGACGTGGACGTGGACGCCGAAGGTCTGGATCTGGCGCGCCGGCCACTGCAGCTCGTCGAGCAGCTCCGCATACCGCTCCCCCGGGCTGGGCACGGCCTCCCGCCAGTCGCTGAACGGGTGCGCGCCCGCGCACGCCGGCGCGATCCCCCGCGGCGCGGCGGCGGCGCGCAGCCCGGCGAGAGTGCGGGAGAGGTCGGCGAGCGCGTCGTCGACGGTGTCGCAGACGCCGCTGACCAGCTCGACCGTCGACTCCATGAGCTCGTGTTTGACGCTGGGGTGCTCCCCCTCCGTGTCGGCCCGGGGAAGGGTGGCGATGACCGCGCTGGCCTCGGGACGCAACGCGCGGGTGGCGACATCGACGAGCTGCAACTCCCACTCGACGCCGAGGGTGTTGCGTCGCGACGCGCAGAACTCGATCCCCACGGCGACCCCTTGCCCGGCTCCCAGCGAGGCTACCGCCGCTCGCGCCCGTCACGAGCGCCGTGATCGACGGCGCCGGACGGGGGCGGCGGGCCAGGCGTCAGAGGGCGCCGGACGGGCGGTAGACCCCCCAGACGTCGCGAAGCGCGTTGCACACCTCGCCAACGGTGGCCCGCGCGCGCAGCGCGTCCTTCATCGGGTAGAGCGTGTTCGCGTCCTCCCCCGAGGCGTCCGCCGCCTTGCGCAGGTCGTCGAGCGCCCGCCGCACGTCGTCGTCGGAGCGCTCCTTACGCAGCCGGGCGAGCCGCTCCGCCTGCTGCTGCTCGATCGCCGGGTCGACCCGCAGCGGCTCGTACGACTCCTCCTCCGGAATGGTGAACCGGTTGACGCCGACCACCGTGCGCTCACCCGAGTCGATCGCCTGCGCGACGGAGTACGCCGACTGCTCGATCTCGGACTTCTGGAAGCCGCGCTCGATCGCCGCGACCGCCCCGCCCATGTCCTCGATCTTGCCCATCAGCTCGCGGACCGCGGCCTCCACCTCGTCGGTCATCGTCTCCATGAAGTACGAGCCGGCGAAGGGGTCGACGGTCGC
>DATGDX010000277.1:0-4726 GCA_035310665.1 Mycobacteriales bacterium
GGAGGTCGACGCCGGCCGTCGCGGTGACGCGCTCCATCTGCGCCCGCCCCGTCAGCGCGGACGCGTCCGCGGCGTGCGGGCAGAGCACCGCGCCCCCGCCGCGCGCGAGCGGGCCGAGCAGGCCCGCGGTGACGGCCGGCAGCGTCGTCTACGGCAGCGTCGTCAGGACGCGCCCGCCGGCGGCGAGCGGAGCGGCTTGTGCGGCGATCACGAGATCGCGTGCGGTGACGGTGCGGGCGGCGGTGGCGAGCGCGGGCGCGTCGGGGTCGACGGGAACGATCGCCGCGAACGCGTCGGGCATGGCGAGCGTCTCGGCGGCGAAGTCGCGGATCCCGGGCGGCAGCGGTTCCGGGAAGCCGGCGCCGAGCGGGCGCAGCGCGAACGCGAGCATCTCGCGGGCAACGCCGGCATCGCGGGTGGGGATCTCCGGTCCGCAGCAGGCCACGTCGGCCGGCAGGCGGTCGGTCACGAGCGCGCCGACCGACCACGCGCCGAGCAGCACGACGGCCGTTTGCCAGTGCAGCGGCAGCAGGACCGCGACCCGCTCGCCCGGCTCGACCCCGAGCTCGTCCCGCAGCAGGTTCGCGGTCTTGGCCACCCAGTTCGCCACCGTCGCGACCGACAGCTCCACCCGCTCGCCCGTCGCGTCGTCGTAGTAGGTCAGCGCCGGGCGCCCCGGGTCCGTGGCCACGGCAGCGCGCAGGAGGTCGGCCGGGGTCGCGGGGGCCACGACGCGGGATCAGTTGACGCAGTCCGCGTCGGCCGCGGTGTGCGCCGGCGGCGCCAACGTGGGGGGCGCCGATGCTGCCGCGGCGGGAGGGGCGGCCTCCGAGGGGGACTGTCTGGTCGGCGCGCCCGGCGCCGGGCCAACGCCGGCGAAGTTGTCGCCGATCACGAGCACGAGCGTGCGACCCAGGGTGTTGTCCTCTTCCAGCACCGCCCCGGGCACGGCGGCGGCGAGCGTGCGCGCGGAGTCGGCCTTGTCGGGCCCATAGCGGACGACGGTCGTCGGGTTGTCCCCGGACGGGGCGTTGGTCGCGGCGTCCGGGACCTGGAAACCCGCGTCCGTGAGGGCGGCGGCCGCGGAGCGGCCGAGACCGTGCCGGCCCGTGCCGTTCAGGACCCGGACCCTGATCTCGGACGGCGGCACCGCGACGGTGGGCGAGGGGGTGGCCGGGGACGCGGCGACGGGCTCGTCGGACAACGACCGGAAGAACCCGGGCAGCTCCGCACGGTCGAGCAGCACGACGTTCTGCCCCTCACGGTAGGCCGCGATGTCCGACACCGGAATCGTGCGGAACTCCACGTCCCCCGCCGCGACCTGGCGCATCTGGAAGGCGAGGGAGCGCAGCCCCTGGGGCCCGAGGCCGGCGTCGACGGTCAACGCGCTCGTCGTCGCGTCGAGCAGGGCGGTGAGCTTGAACGGGTTGAGCAGGACGCCCGCGCTGGTGACCTTGCGGACCACGGCGCCCAGGAACGCTTGCTGGCGAGCGATCCGGTCGAGGTCACCGCGGGGCAGCCCGTGCCGCTGGCGCACGAACGCCAGCGCGTCCGACCCCGAGATCGTCTGGCGCCCCGCGGGGAGGTCGACGCCCGAGAAGTGGTCCTTGGCCGGGTGTTTCAGGCAGACCTCGACCCCCCCGATCGCGTTCGTGATCCGCAGGAATCCCAGCAGATCGACCTGGACGTAGTGGTCGATGCGCACGCCCGTGAGGCTCTCGAGGCTCTGGGTGAGCAGCTGCGCGCCCCGCTCGCCGCCGCCGCCGAGGACGTACGCCGAGTTCAGCTTGCCGTAGCCGTGTCCCGGGATCTGCACCCAGGAGTCGCGAGGAAACGAGACGAGGACGGCGTGGTCGCGGCGCGGCGGGATGTGCAGCAGGATCATCGTGTCGGTGAGCGCCGCACCGTCGTTGCGGGTCGTGCGCAGCTGCCGGAGCTCGGCGTCGGTGGCGTCGGAGCGGTCGTCGACCCCGACGAGCAGGATGTTCTGCGCGTGACCGTCGGCGTCCGCGGGGCGATCCCTGCCGGGCAGGAAGGCCTCGATCCGGCGGATGTTGCCGTCGTAGGTGTTGACGGCGTACCACGCGGCGGTCGCGCCGAGCAGGATGCTCACCGAGGCGACCACGGCGATCCATGCGAGCACCCTCGCCCAGCGGCGGCTGGAAGAGCGGGCGGGTGGCGGCGGGACGCGGCGGGGGTCGAGGTGCGGCGGCAGCGCGGGAGGTCCGTCCGGATGCGAACGGACCCGACGCGACGGCGGGGCACTCACCGCTCGCCAACCTCCCGGCTCGGCTGAAGTCCTCGGGCATGTCCACGTCGATCGGCGTCGCCGATGCGACGTCCCCGCGTCACGGTAGCGCCCGGTATCCACGGCACCGCGCCGGACGCGCACACACATCCGTCTTTGGTCCGTCTTTGGTCCCTCTTCCGACGCTCCTTGCCGTCGCCGTGACGCTCCGCAACGCGGCGATGCGGAACCGCGTGAACGCGTAGTGTTAACCTCGCGTGCCATGAAGGCCCTCGTCCTCGCCGGCGGGGCCGGCACCCGGCTGCGCCCGATCACCCACACGTCGGCGAAGCAGCTGGTGCCGGTCGCCAACAAGCCGGTCCTGTTCTACGGCCTCGAGGCGATCCGCGACGCCGGCGTCAAGGACGTCGGGATCATCGTCGGGGACACCGCCGCGGAGATCGAGGCGGCGGTGGGCGACGGCTCGCCGTTCGGGATCCGGACGACGTACATCCCGCAGGCCGCGCCACTCGGACTCGCCCACGCCGTCCTCGTCGCCCGCGACTTCCTCGGCGACGACGACTTCGTGATGTACCTCGGGGACAACTTCCTCATCGGCGGCATCACCGACGTCGTCGACGAGTTCCGCCGCAGCCGGCCGGACGCCCAGATCCTGCTGACGAAGGTCGACAACCCCGAGCAGTTCGGCGTCGCCGAACTGACCCCCGACGGGCGGGTCACCCGGCTCGTGGAGAAGCCGAAGGAGCCACGCAGCGACCTCGCGCTCGTGGGCGTCTACCTGTTCACCCCGGCGATCCACGGGGCGGTCGGGGCGATCCGCCCCTCGTGGCGCGGCGAGCTCGAGATCACCGAAGCGATCCAGCACCTGATCCAGGCCGGGTGTGACGTGCGGTCCTCCCTCGTCGGTGGCTACTGGAAGGACACCGGACGGCTCGAGGACATGCTCGAGTGCAACCGCAAGGTGCTCGAGTCGATGGAGCCGCTGGTGCGCGGCACCGTCGACGCGGCGAGCCGGATCATCGGTCGGGTCGTCGTCGAGGACGGCGCGAGCGTCGAGCGGTCGACCGTGCGCGGGCCCGCGATCATCGGTCGGGGGACGCGGATCGTCGACAGCTACGTCGGGCCGTTCACCTCGATCTCCTACGACTGCCTCATCCAGGACACCGAGATCGAGCACTCGATCATCCTGGAGTCGTCGACGATCCGCGGGGTGAGCCGCATCGAGGACTCGCTCATCGGCAAGGAGGTGGAGGTCGCCCCCTCGGAGACCCTCCCGCGGGCGCACCGGCTGATGCTCGGCGACCACAGCAAGGTGTCGCTGGCCTGACGCCCCGTCGGTCGGGCCGCCCCTGCACCGTGACGGTGGCTACAGCTGCGGGTTCGCCCGTTGGTGGGCGACCGACGCCGGGACCTGCAGCAGCCGCAACACGGTGACCAGGCCGATGCCGCCGACGATGTTGCCGACGGTCGCCCAGGCGAGCGTGCCGAGCCAGTCGAGGTAGCCGAACGGCGCGAGGCCGGTGTGCAACGCGGAGAACATCAGCAGCGAGCACACGATCGCGTGGTTCAGCGACCCCGCGCCGAGCAGGAACGCCGTCGACACCGCCGGAACGAGCTTGCCGCCGACCGACTTGGTGCTGTGTTGCATCCAGGTCATGAGTGTGATCGCCAGGCCGCCCAGGATGGCGAGGGCGAACGCGCGCCCCAGGGGCAGGTCCGCGTAGAAGGCGCCGAGGTCGACGGCGGTGTCACGCAGGCTCGGGAAGCCGGCGACGACGAGGGCGGTGACTAGCCACCCCCCGGCGAGGTTCGCGAGCATCGTTCCCCCCCACAGCCGCCACAGCGACCGCAGCCGTGCCTTGCGGGCGACGACCGCGGTGACCGGCACCAGGAAGTCCTCGGTGAACAGCTCGCTGCGGGCCAGCGTGAGCGCGATGAAGCCGATCGCGAAGGCGAGGCCGCCGAGCAGTTTGGAGCCCGTGAGGTCCTCGACCAGCAGCAGGCCGAGGACGCCGGTGCCGACGTCGATGCCGCCCACCAGCCCGGTGGCGAGCAGCGGCGCCCAGGCGCGGCCGAGCCGGCGCCGGCCTTCCTCCACGGTGCGGTTGAACGCCGTCTCGGGCGTCAGGTCCGCGGGCCCGCCGGACTCCAGCGGGTCCTCGATCCGCATCTGGTCGGAGGGCACGTCTGTTTCGGGCACGCGACGTCCGGTCCTCTCGTGGGGGTGGCGGGCCAGCGGCCCGCGGCACAGGGTGCCCACGGCACCCGCCGGGCAACCCCGTGCCCACCGCCGGCGTCGCGCATGCCGCACCGATCGCGCTCGGTCTGCCACCATCAGTGCTCATGCGGCTCTTGGTGACCGGGGGTGCCGGGTTCATCGGCTCCCATTACGTGCGGACGCTGCTGTCCGGCGGCTACCGCGGCTTCGAGGACGCCGTGGTGACCGTCTACGACAAGCTCACCTACGCCGGCAACCTG
>DATGDX010000278.1:0-9580 GCA_035310665.1 Mycobacteriales bacterium
TAGACGCCGCCGATGAGGACCGCGCACAGCACCAGCAGCCCGAGCGCGACACCCGGCAGCAGCCACCCGCGCCGGGCCACGTTCGCGAAGAACAGCAGCCCGCACAGCACCGCGATGGCGGCGAGGATCGTCTTGGCCGGCAGCAGCGCGTTGACGTCGGTGTACGACGGACCGGTCACGGTCCCCCGCGGCGAGAACGCGAGGCCGTAGCGATCCAGCCAGTAGGCGGCGGCCTTGAGCACCACGAACAACCCGAGGAGCACCGACAGGTGCACCCGGGCCGCCGGGCTGGTCTTCTCCCCCGGCGTCTGCAGGCGAATGCCGCCGTACAGGTAATGGGTGAGCGCGGCCGCGATCAGCGACAGCAGGACCGCGGCGAACGCGAAGCCGAGGAGGAAACGCTGGAAGGGGTAGGTGAACGTGAAGTAGCCGACGTCGCGCCCGAATTCGGCGTCACGCTCGCCGAAGGATTGCCCGTTGCGCCACAGCAGCCAGGTCCGCCACTGCCCCGCCGCGGACGACCCGGCGAGCAGCCCGATCGCGACCGCGATCCCGACGAGGAGCGGGCGCAGGTAGGGCTCGATCGCCACCCGGTAGCGCTCCAGGTTCTGCTGCTCCAACGACATCGTCCGGTAGGGCGGGCGGGTCCGGTAGGCGACGACGATGTTCGCGCCGACGGCCACCGCCATCAGCACCCCGAACAGGACGAACAGCAGCAACCGCGTCCGCAGTTGGGTGAGGTAGATGCTGCTGAACCCGACCGAGCGGAACCACAACAGGTTGGTGTAGAACGAGACGAAGGTGCTGAACAGACCGAGCAGCACCACCGCGCCCAGCACCAGGGGCAGCAGCCGACGCCGGCGGCGCTGCCGGGCGACGGGGCGGGCCGGGGGCATCCGGAACGTCACAGCGAGCCTTCCGTGTCGCAGCGGGACGCCGCGGCGGGCGCCGCGTCAAGGGCAACTTACCGGCGACACCCTCGGTTCCCCGCCGGGACCGGCACGATCTTCTGTCGCCCGGGCGGCGCGGGTGGACAACCGGTATGCCTGCGGCAGGATGGCCGGGTGAACGCGCACCTGTCGGAGCTCGTCCTCGAGATCGAGCGGCACGTCTCGGAGCACGGCTGGGACCAGCCGCCCCGGCTCTACGCGCTGGTGCCGACCGCCGAGCTGATCGAGGCCGAGCCGGAGTTGGCCGCCCACCTCGGGCTGCCACCCGACGCCGGCCCCGAAGCCCTCACGCCCGTCGAACAGGAGCCGCTGCCCGCGGACGCCCCGCTCGACGACACCCTGGCCCGCATCGCGTGGCCCGAGCAGGTGTCGGGCTGCGCGCTCGTCCAGGAGGTGCTGATGCTCCCGCCGGAAGCCGAGGAACAGGCGCCGGCAGACGCCGACGTCGCGGGGTGGGCGGCGGCGCATCCGCTCCGCCGGGACGTGCGCCTCGTCGTGGGCGTGCTGCGCGACGGGTCGCGGGAGGCCACGGTTCGGGTGCGGGCCGCCGGGGACGGCGAGGACGGCGTGCTCAGCGGGCCCGACCTGGTGCCCGGACTCGCCGACGCGCTGGCGGCGACTCTCGAGGAGTGACGCGGGGCGCCACCGCAGGCAACCAGCAGCCGCCGTCAACAGGCGCCGTCAACAGGCCGGAACGCGGCCGCGCCCGGTGCGCAACGCGTCCAGCGCCTGCAGCGCCTCCGCGAGGGTGGTGACCCGGACGAGCCGGAGACCGCGAGGGCGGACCCGCCGAGCCGGCGCGCAGTTGCCCGCCGGCGTGAGGAAGATGGTCGCGCCCGCGTTCGACGCGGCGACGACTTTCTGCTGGACCCCGCCGATCGCCCCCACCTTCCCGTCCGCGTCGATCTCGCCCGTGCCCGCGATGTGCCTGCCCGCCGCGACGTCGGCCGGCGTCAGCTTCTCGACGATCCCCAACGCGAACATCGACCCGGCGCTGGGCCCGCCGACGTCCTTCAGCCGGATACTGACCCGGAAGGGCAGGTGGTAGCGGTTGCGGGGGATGATCCCGAGCCGAGCTCGATGGGGGTTGTCCGGCATCGCGTCGGTCGGCACGGGGACGACCAGCTGCCGGCCGCCGCGGACGACCGCCAGGGTCACGGTGGCGCCGGGACAGACGCGGGCCATCGCCGCCTGCAGGGCCCGGACCGATGACACGGCCGTCCCGTCTACGCTTCGGATCACGTCACCCGGCTGGAGCCGCCCCGTCGCGGGCACCCGCGGGGCGACGCCGGCGACGGCCACGGTGGTCGACACGGGCAGGCCCAGTTGCCGGACCGCCGCCGCGCTCGCGGCCTCCTGGGACTGCTGCATCTGCTCGGCGTTGTCGGCCTCGACCTCCTTCACGGTCTTCCCTGGCGGGTAGACGAGGTTCCTCGGCACCACCGCAACCGTCGGATCCACCCACCCGAGCACGGCGCGCCCGAGGTCGAGCCGGTCCTCGGGTCCGCCGCTGACCGCGACCGTGGTCAGGTCCAACCGTCCCCGGGCCGGGTACGTCGGGTGTCCCTCGATGCTGATCAGCGGCTTGCCCCCGCTGGCACCGAGCGTGTCGGTCACCGGGCCGGGCGCCAGGGCGACGTAGGGCACCGGCAGCACCGCCCCGCCGACGATCACCACGAGCGTGACCAGCGCCGCGACCACCGGCGTGAGGGTGCGGCGCGACATGGGCGCAGGGTACGTGACCTTGGGGACCGACGTGACCTTCCTGACACTCCCCGGGCGCCGGCCCGGGGGGTGGCGTCAGCGGCGCGACTCGTCGCCGGGGCGGCGCGGCGTCGACGGCCCGCAGGAGGACGGGGCCGCCATCGCGGCGCGGAAACGCTCGTACGCCGCCATCGTGTCGAGCACCCTGGCGGAGCGCCTCGGTCGAGCGGCGAAGTAGGCCCACACGATCGCGACAAAGGTGGCTGCGAGCGGAATGGCCAGCCAGGCGAGAACGCTCATGGACGAACCTTCGAGCTCGGCGGGATCGACACGCTCCAAGCCTAGGCGCCGAGTTCACGGGCGGCGCGGATTGGGCTGCGGATTGGGCTACGGCGCGCCGACCCACTCCTCGGTGCCGTCGGCGAAGCGCTGGTGTTTCCACAGCGGCACCTCGGCCTTGAGGTCGTCGATGAGCCGCCGGCAGGCGGCGAACGCCTCCGCCCGGTGCGCGCACGCGACCGCGACGACGACGGCGAGGTCGCCCACGGACAGCGTGCCGACGCGGTGCAGGGCCGCGAGCGCGCGGACGGGGAACTCCGCGGCGACCCGCTCGGTCACCCGGCGCAGCTCCGCCTCCGCCGAGGGGTGGGCTGTGTAGCCGAGGGCGGACACCCGCCGGGCGTGGTCCTCGTCCCGCACCCGTCCCACGAACACGCAGACCCCCCCGGCCCCCGGGTCCACGACCGCGGCGAGCAGCTCGTCGACGGACAGCGGCGTCTCGCGGATGCCGAGTAGCCGCACCGGCGAGCCGTCCATGGGCCCACCGTAGGTCAACCACGGCGCGCGGGCGGGCGGCCGCCGATGGGCGATTCCGCGGTCGGCGCAACGTGCGGTCGGGCGTACTCACGGGGAGATAGCCGGGCTACCGTGACCGCCATGACCACCACCCTCTCGGGCACCCTCCCGGGCCGGTCGCGGTGACGGGGCCTCCGTTCGGGTTCGGCGGAGCGGAGCACGAGCCGGGCAAGGGCGAGCCGCTGGACCCGTTCGCGGGGCTGTTCGCCGCGGCCGGCGGCGGCCCGGCCGAGCTGTCCGCGGCGTTGCACCGCTTCGCCGACCTCCTCGCCTGGACGGGGGGGCCGGTCAACTGGGACCTGGCGCGGGACCTGGCGCGGCGGACGGCGGCGGCGGAGGGCGACCCCGTGCCGGGACCCGCGGAGACCGCCGCGGTCGGCGAGGCGCTGCGGCTCGCGGACCTGTGGCTCGACCCGGTGACCGCGTTGCCGTCCGGGGTGACCGCCACCGCCGCGTGGACCCGCGCGCAGTGGGTCGAGCAGACCGTGCCCGTGTGGCGGTCATTGACCGACCCGGTGGCCGCACGGGTCGTCGACGCGATGACGGGCGCGCTGCCCCCGGAGGCCGCGGCGCTGGCCGGGCCGCTCGGCGGGGTGCTCAAGCAGGTCGGCGGGATGATGTTCGGCGGGCAGGTCGGGCAGGCGATCGGGCAGCTGGCGCGGGAGGTGGTCTCCTCGTCGGAGATCGGCCTGCCGCTCGGGCCGGCGGGGCACGCGGCGCTGCTGCCGGCGAACGTGCGCGCGTTCGGCGAGGGGCTGGAGGTGCCCTCCGACGAGGTGCGGCTGTACGTCGCGCTGCGCGAGGCCGCCCACCACCGCCTGTTCGGGCACGTCCCCTGGCTGCGGGCCCACCTGCTCGGGACCGTCGACGCGTACGCGCGGGGCATCCGCGTGGACGTGTCGGCGCTCGAGCAGGCGATGCGCGATCTCGACCCGACGAATCCCGAGGCGTTGCAGGAAGCCCTCGCGGGGGGTCTGTTCGAGCCGCAGGCCACACCGGAGCAGCAGGCGGCGCTCACGCGCCTGGAGACCGCGTTGGCGCTGGTCGAAGGGTGGGTCGACGAGGTGGTGTCGGCGGCGGCGGGGTCGCTGCCGTCCGCGGCCGCGCTGGGCGAGACCGTGCGCCGGCGGCGGGCGACCGGCGGCCCGGCGGAGCAGACCTTCGGCGCGCTGGTGGGGCTCGAACTGCGCCCCCGCCGGCTGCGCGACGCCGCGGCGCTGTGGCGCGCGCTCGCCGACGCGCGCGGCCCGGCCGGGCGGGACGCGGTCTGGGGTCACCCCGACCTGCTGCCGGGCACGGACGACCTCGACGACCCGCAGCGCTTCGTCGCCGGTGACGGACCCGACGGTGAGTGACCCCGGCGCGCCGCAGCTCCACGGCTGATCGTCTGATCGACGCCGGCCGCGCCCGCCGTACGCCCCTGGTCGGCGCCCCTGGTCGGCGCCCCTGGTCGCTCCCCTAGTCGCCGACGAACGGCAGCCGCGCCGTGTCGGCGACCCCCTCGAGGTAGCCGCGGGCCCGCTCCGTGCGCGGGTAGCGCTCGACCCAGCTCCAGAACCGGGATCCGTGGCCGGGCACGAGCAGGTGCGCCAGTTCGTGCACCAGGACGTAGTCCACGACCCAGACCGGCATCCCCTCGAGGCGCCGGGACAGCCGGATCGTCCCGTCGACCGGGGTGCAGGACCCCCAGCGCTTGAGCTGGTTGTCGACCCACCGCACGCTCACCGGCTCGGCGCGACCGTCGAGGTAGCGCACCGACAGCTCGCGCGCCCGCACCAGCAGGTCACCGCCGGTCGGTCGGCGCCGCGCGTCGCGGGCGTCGAGTTTGGCGACCATCTCGGCGATCCACCGCCGCTCCTCCGCGGCGGTCAGCCGGGCGGGGAGGAGCACGACCGTGCGCTCGCCGTCGCGGTAGGCCGACACCGTCTTGCGCCGCCGCGGGCTGCGGACCACCTCGACCTGCGGGAGCTCGCCTGCGTCCACGCCGGGGACGGTAGCGGATGTCAGGCACGTCCCCGACCCTCCCCAGCCGCGAAGGTCGACCCGGGCGGTCACCGCAAGCGTCGCGCTGTCGTCCACTTTTTCTCGTCCACAGCCACTCGCGGGCGTTCCCGCAGACGGCACGCACTGCTACCGGCGCCCCGCGCGGAGCCTCCCCAGATCGCCCGCAGGTCGTCCACAGGAACACCCCGCCGTCTCCCCACTGCGTCCCCAGCCTTGCCCACAGGCTGTGCATCGAGCGCGTTGACCCTGCTCGCGACCCGCTCCTACGGTCCTGCCATCGAAGCCCCCGGACATCCCGGCGGACGCACGCAAGGGGAAGGCGTGCGCTCGGCGGCCCGGGGGCTTCGTGATGCGCGGCACGCCGTGCCGAAGACGGGTCGCCGAAGTCGTCTGCCGTAGGGTGGCGCGTCGCGTCGGGCCAAACCGTCCCTGGAGACGACCGGCCGAGCGAACCCGATCTCGAGGAGGCAGGCGTGGCGGACACGTACGAGGGCTACTGCGTCAAGTGCAAGGAGAAGCGTGAGTTCCAGGGTGAGGTGAGCACCAGCGACTCCGGGCGCCGGATGGCGAAGGGCGAGTGCCCGGTCTGCGGCACGAAGATGAACCGCATCCTGGGCAAGGCCTGATCCGACGCGTCACCGCCTGACCGCGAGACGGCAGGCGGTCGGGGGACGGCGGTGTGGACAACGCCGACGCCAAGGGCGTGGGCCCTGCGAGTCTCCGGGAGCAGCACCGCAGCCCGGAGGTGACCGTGCCCCCCGTTGTCCGTCCCGCCCTCAAGCCGCTGCACCGACTCTGGCGCGACCCCACGACCGTGCAGCTCGGCCTCGACCCGGGTCTCGGCGTCATTCTCACCGGCCTGGCCGGGTCGTTGCCCCGGCTGCTCGACCTGCTGGACGGCACCCGCGACGTCGGCGCGCTGCGCTCAGCCGCCGCCGGACTCGGCGTGGACGAGGCCGTCGTCGACCGGCTGCTCGACCTGCTCACCGGCGCCGGCGTCCTCGAGGACGCCGCGTCTCCCACCGGCTCGCTGCGCGCCCTGACCCCCCTGGAACGGGGCCGTCTCGCGCCCGACCTCGGCGCCCTCGCGCTCGCCGACCCCGCGCCCGATGCGCGGGCCCGGTTGCTCGCCCGGCGTTCCGCCGCGGTCGTCGAGGTCGTCGGCGCGGGCCGGGTCGGCGCCTCGGTGGCCGCGCTGCTGGCCGCCTCGTCGGTGGGCACCGTGGTCGTGTCCGACCCCGGTGCGACGCGTCCCGACGACCTCGCGCCCGGAGCCCTGGACTCGTCGGCGCTCGGCGCTCCCCGCGGCGAGGCGACGCGCGCGCTGCTCCACCGGCTCGCGCCAGGTGTGCGCACCCAGGCCGAGGACGATCGGCGGGACCTCGTCGTGCTCGCTCCCGTCGTGCCACCGTCGGCGGAGGAGGCCAGGGGGCTGCTCCGGGCGGGCGTTGCGCACCTCGTCGCCGCGATCGTCGAACGCACCGGTGTCGTGGGGCCCCTCGTGCTGCCCGGCCGCACGCCGTGCCTGCACTGCCTGGACCTGCACCGCAGCGACCGCGACCCGGCCTGGCCGCGGCTCGCCACCCAACTCGGTCGGCGCGCCGCTCCCGCGGACCTCACCGCCGCCGCGCTCGCCGCAGCCGTGGCGGGACAGACGGCGGTCCAGGCGTTCGCGGTCATCGACGATCGCCGCGGCGCCTCCCCCGGCTCCGCCGCCCCGGCGGCCGCCGGGGCGACGCTCGAGCTGATCCCCGACGGTGCCCAGTGGGTGCGGCGCCGGTGGGCGCCGCACCCGGCCTGCGGGTGCCGCTGGCGACAGGGGTAGCGGCCGGGCGAGCGGTCACAGCCGGGCGAGCGGTGACAGGCGGCAGAGGGCAGGCCACCCGCAGTGGCGACGTACGTGGTCGGGACGGCCACAATGGTGGCGTGACGGACATTCCCCGTCGGGCCGTGTCCCGGACCGCCAAGTTGGCCGGCCTCCCCCTCGGGGTGGCGGGTCGGACCACGCTCGGCCTGGGCAAGCGGCTCGGCGGGAAGCCCGCCGAGGTGGTGGCCACCGAGATCCAGCAGCGCACCGCGGAGCAGATCTTTCGCGTGCTGGGTGAGCTCAAGGGTGGCGCGATGAAGTTCGGGCAGGCGCTGTCGGTCTTCGAGGCCGCCCTGCCCGAGGAGATCGCGGGTCCGTACCGCGCCGCGCTCACCCGGCTCCAGGAAGCCGCGCCCCCGCTGCCGGCCACGGCCGTCCACCGGGTGCTCGCCGACCAGCTCGGTCACGACTGGCGGGCACGGTTTGCGGCGTTCGAGGACCGGCCTGCGGCGGCCGCTTCGATCGGGCAGGTGCACCGGGCCACGTGGCGCGACGGCCGCGCGGTCGCGGTCAAGGTCCAGTACCCCGGGGCCGGGCCCGCCCTGCTCAACGACCTCACCCAGTTGGCCCGGCTCGCCCGGCTCTTCGCTGTGCTGCATCCCGGGCTCGACGTCAAGCCCCTCCTCACCGAGCTCAAGGCCAGGGTCGCGGAGGAGCTGGACTACACGCTCGAGGGCCAGGCGCAGGCGGCGTACGCCGACGCGTTCGCCGGGGACCGCGACATCCTGGTCCCCGGCGTCGTGGCCGCCACCGACCGGGTGCTCGTCACGGAATGGGTCGACGGGACCCCCCTGTCGAACATCATCCGCGAGGGCGGGCGGGCGAGCCGCAACCGCGCCGGGCTGCTGCTCGTCCGGTTCCTGTTCTCGGGCCCGGCCCGCGCGGGACTGCTGCACGCCGACCCGCACCCGGGTAACTTCCGGCTGTTGCCCGACGGGCGGCTCGCGGTGCTCGACTACGGAGCCGTCAACCGGCTTCCGGACGGGCTCCCCGAGCCGATCGGGCGGCTGCTGCGGCTGGCGGTGCACGGCGACGCGGACGCCGTGGAGGCCGGGCTGCGGGAGGAGGGGTTCATCCGGCCGGACGTGGATGTCCACGCCGGGGAGCTGCTCGACTACCTCGCGCCGATGGTCGAGCCGGTCGTCGCGCCCACGTTCCGGTTCTCCCGCGCGTGGCTGCGCGGCGAGGCGGCGCGGATCGCGGACCCGCGCTCGCCCGCGGCACCGATCGGCCGCCGGCTCAACCTCCCGCCCGCCTACCTGCTCATCCACCGGGTCACGCTCGGCACGGTGGGGGTGCTGTGCCAACTCGAGTCCGAGGCGCGGTTCCGCGCGGAGGCGGAGCGCTGGCTGCCCGGATTCGGGGCGGAGCGGTACGCCGCCCCTCGACACCCGGCTCCCCCCCAGCGCGTCCCGACCCCGGAGGAGACGACCGTCGTCGAGCCGCCGCTGGACGGGGAGGAGCCGGTGGCGGCGCGCCCGAAACGGCGCCGCCGCACCCCATCCTGATCACCACCAGGGTGCCGATCACCACCAGGCGGGCTCGAGCCGGGCCTCCAACGCGCGGACGTGCTCCCTCGTGCACCGCTCGCACAGCCACCTGGTCGCGCACCTCGTCGCGCCGCGGACCGAGGAGCCGCCGGCGCGGGCGTCGCCGCGGGTGGCCGTCCACGTCGCGGGCGCGGTTCCCTCGTCGGTGGCGGCGGTGCGACCGCAGGCGGCGCACGTCACCGCCGAGGCCGCGTCGTCCTCGTCGACGGCCGACGACAGCCGCCGGTCGAGGTAGGCCGCGAGCGCGGCAGCGTTGTTGTGCGCGGTGTCGCGTGCGGCATAGAGGAGGACGACGTCGCCGCAGCGCACCGCGTCCGCCACCGGTGCCCACGCCTGCGGGTGGGCGTCGAGCTCGGCGGCGTACCGCGCCTGGAACTCTTCCCAGCGGGCGGGGTCGTGCCCGAACCAGCGCCGCAGCTGCTCGCTCGGGGCGGCGTCGCGCAGCCAGACCGCGGCGAGCTCCTCGCGCCGCAGCCCGCGCGGCCACACCCGGTCGACGAGGAACCGGCGACCCTCCGGCGGCGTGTCGTAGACCCGCGCAACCCGGATCATCGTTCGCCTCCGCCCGGTGACCTCGCCGCACCCGTCCCCGTGGGTAGGGTTCCCGGCCGGATGTCCCCGGAATCAGCGCGCGCACCGGGCGCGGGTCC
>DATGDX010000279.1:0-6395 GCA_035310665.1 Mycobacteriales bacterium
GGACGACACCCTCCTGGGCGTCAGGCCTTCGCCGGTGCCCGGCAGGGGCGCCGTCTCACGCCAGTCCTCGCGGGACAAGCGCCGCAAGCGCTGCCTGCCGGGATCCACCGTGCGAAAGGAAGGTAGAGCCATCAGCGTCGAGAACTGGGTGGGCCTGGCGCTCGCCGTGCTCCTGATCGGGTACCTGCTGGTCGCGCTGCTGTTCCCGGAGCGGTTCTGATGAGCCCGGAGCGGTTCCGATGAGCTCGACCGGGGCCGGCGTGCTCGCGGCCCTGGCGCTGGTCGCCGCGCTGGCCGTCACGCACGTGCCGCTCGGGAACTACATGGCGCGGGTGTTCGGCAGCGAGCGGCACCTGCGCGTCGAGCGCGTGATCTACCGGGTCGTCCGGGTGAACCCGGATGCAGATCAGCGGTGGACTGTGTACGCCGTGTCGCTGCTCGCCTTCTCGGCGGCGTGCGTGCTGGTCCTCTACGGCCTGCAACGGCTGCAGGGCGTGCTCCCGTGGTCGCTCGGCCTGCCTGCGGTTACCCCCGCCCTGGCCTGGAACACCGCTGCCTCGTTCGTGACCAACACGAACTGGCAGAACTACCCGGGCGAGTCGACGATGGGCTACCTCGTGCAGATGGCCGGGCTCGCGGTGCAGAACTTCGTCTCCGCGGCGGTCGGTCTCGCGGTCGCGATCGCGCTGGTGCGCGGGTTCGCCCGCGCGCGCACCGACCGGGTGGGCAACGTCTGGGTCGACGTCGTCCGCGGGTGCCTGCGCATCCTGCTGCCCCTGTCGGTGCTGGCCGCGATCGTGCTCATGGCCTCCGGAGTGATCCAGAACCTGTCCGGACCGCACGCCGTACACACGCTGACCGGCTCCACGCAGGCGATCCCCGGCGGCCCGGTGGCGACCCAGGAAGCGATCAAAGAGCTCGGCACGAACGGAGGCGGCTTCTTCAACGCCAACTCGGCGCACCCGTTCGAGAACCCGACGCCCTTCACCAACTGGCTCGAGGTCCTGCTGCTCCTGCTCATCCCGTTCGCGCTGCCGCGCACGTTCGGCCGGCTCGTGGGGGACCCGCGGCAGGGCTGGGCGATCGTCGCCGTGATGGCGGCGATCTTCATCGGGTCGCTGAGCGCGACGACCGCGTTCGAGTTGCACCACTCCGGAGCGGCGCTGCGGGCGGCCGGCGCGGCGATAGAGGGCAAGGAGGTCCGGTTCGGCGTGCCGCAGTCGGCGCTGTTCGCCACCGCGACGACCACCACGTCGACGGGCGCGGTCGACTCGATGCACGACTCCTACACGCCGCTGGGCGGCGGCACCGTGCTGACCAGCATGATGCTCGGGGAGATCACACCGGGCGGGGTCGGCTCCGGGCTCTACGGGATCCTCGTCGTCGCGGTCGTGACCGTGTTCGTGGCCGGGCTGATGGTCGGCCGGACCCCGGAGTACCTGGGCAAGAAGATCCGGTCGCGGGAGGTGAAGTTCGCCGCCCTGTACATCCTCGCCACCCCGGCGGTGGCGCTCGTCGGCACGGCCGTCGCGATGGCCACCCCCTCCGCCCGGCACGCGATGCTGAACGCCGGCCCGCACGGGCTGTCGGAGGTGCTCTACGCGTTCACCTCCGCGGCCAACAACAACGGCAGCGCCTTCGCGGGCCTGTCCGCGAACACCGCCTTCTACAACCTGGCGCTCGGGTTGGCGATGCTCGCCGGGAGGTTCCTGCCGATGGTTGTCGTGCTCGGCCTGGCGGGCTCGCTGGCCCGACAGACACCGGTGCCGGCGACCGCCGGGACGCTGCCGACGCATCGGCCGCTGTACGCCGCGATGCTCGCCGGTGTCATCGTCATCGTGGTCGCGCTGACCTACTTCCCGGCGCTCGCGCTCGGCCCCCTCGCCGAAGGGCTGCCGCGATGATCGTGTCCACCGCCTCCCCGACCACCGACCGGCCCTCCGCGCCCGTGATTCGGCGGGTGGGTGGTGGCCTGCTCGACCCGCGGATGCTGCTGACCCAGCTGCCGGCCGCCGTCCGCAAGCTCGACCCGCGAACGATGGCCTGCAATCCCGTGATGTTCGTCGTCGAGGTCGGCGCCGCGCTCACCACCGTGCTGGCCGTTCGGCACTCCGGTGTCTTCGCCTGGCTGATCGTCGCGTGGCTGTGGGCCACCGCGGTCTTTGCCAACCTCGCGGAGGCGGTCGCGGAGGGCCGAGGGAAGGCCCAGGCCGAGACCCTGCGCCGGGCCCGGCGGGACACGACCGCGCGCCGGCTGACCGGCGACGGCGCGGAGGAGCGGGTGCCCGCGGCAGACCTGCGCGTCGGGGACCGAGTCGTCTGCGAGGCCGGCGACCTCATCCCGAGCGACGGCGACGTGCTCGAGGGCATCGCCAGCGTCGACGAATCGGCGATCACCGGCGAGTCGGCGCCGGTGATCCGGGAGGCCGGGGGTGACCGGTCCGCGGTGACCGGCGGGACCCGTGTGCTCTCGGACCGCATCGTGGTGCGCATCACCGCCCGGCCCGGGGAGACCTTCCTCGACCGAATGATCGCGCTGGTGGAGGGCGCGGCGCGGCAGAAAACCCCGAACGAGATCGCGCTGAACATCCTGCTGGCCAGCCTGGCGATCGTCTTCCTGCTCGCCGTCGTCACCCTGCAGCCGCTGGCGGCGTACAGCGGCGCGGAGCAGTCGGTCATCGTCCTGGTCTCGCTGCTGGTCTGCCTGATACCGACCACCATCGGGGCCCTGCTGTCCGCGATCGGCATCGCAGGCATGGACCGGCTGGTGCAGCGCAACGTGCTGGCGATGTCCGGACGCGCGGTCGAGGCGGCCGGCGACGTGAACACCCTGCTGCTGGACAAGACGGGCACGATCACCCTGGGCAACCGGGAGGCGGTCGAGTTCCTGCCGCTCGACGGCGTCCCTGCCGCCGAGCTCGCCGACGCCGCCCAGCTCGCGAGCCTGGCCGACGAGACCCCGGAGGGCCGCTCGATCGTGGTGCTGGCCAAGACCGCTCACGGGCTGCGCGAGCGGCGCCCCGGGGAGCTCGCCAACGCGACGTTCGTGCCGTTCACGGCGGTCACCCGGATG
This sequence comes from Mycobacteriales bacterium, assembly GCA_035310665.1. Classification (GTDB taxonomy): domain Bacteria; phylum Actinomycetota; class Actinomycetes; order DATGDX01; family DATGDX01; genus DATGDX01. The sequence goes on from DATGDX010000279.1 coordinate 3,074, forward strand.
AGCGGCTGCGACCTCGCCGCGGACGGCGGGACGCGCCGGCAAGTTCGCAAGGGTGCGACCAGCGCGGTGCGGGACTGGGTCCGCGAGTGCGGTGGCGTGCCCCCGGACGAGCTCGGCCCGATGGTCGACGCCATAGCCGCCTCCGGTGGGACCCCCCTGGTGGTGGCGGTGAACGGCACGGCTGGACCGCGCGTGCTCGGCGTCGTACACCTGAAGGACATCGTCAAGTCCGGCATGCGCGAGCGGTTCGACGAGCTGCGGCGTATGGGCATCCGGACCGTGATGATCACCGGGGACAACCCGCTGACGGCGAAGGCGATCGCGGACGAGGCCGGCGTGGACGACTACCTGGCCGAGGCCAAGCCGGAGGACAAGCTGGCGCTGATCCGCGGCGAGCAGGACGGCGGCCGGCTCGTCGCGATGACCGGAGACGGCACCAACGGCGCGCCGGCCCTGGCGCAGGCCGACGTCGGTGTCGCGATGAACACCGGCACGTCGGCCGCCAAGGAGGCCGGCAACATGGTCGACCTCGACTCCAACCCGACGAAGCTGATCGAGGTCGTCGAGATCGGCAAGCAGCTGCTCATCACCCGCGGCGCGCTGACGACGTTCTCCATCGCGAACGACGTGGCCAAGTACTTCGCAATCCTGCCGGCGATGTTCGCCGTCGTGTATCCGGGGCTGGACCGGCTGAACGTCATGCGGCTGCACAGCCCCGACTCGGCGATCCTGTCCGCGGTCATCTTCAACGCGCTGATCATCGTCGCGCTCGTCCCGCTCGCGCTGCGCGGTGTCCGGTACCGGCCGGGCTCGGCCGCGACGATGCTGCGCCGCAACCTGCTTGTGTACGGCGCCGGGGGGCTGGTCGCTCCGTTCGTCGGGATCAAGGCACTCGACCTGCTCGTCCAGTTCCTCCCCGGGCTGCGGTGACGTGGTGACCGTGGTCCGCCAGCTCCTCGCCGGCCTGCGGCTGCTGGTCGTCATCACCGTGCTGGTCGGCCTGGCCTACCCGCTGGCCATGACCGGGATCGGTCAGCTCGCCTTCCACGCCCGCGCCAACGGCTCGCTGGTCCACCCGGGCGGCCGGGCGGTCGGCTCGGTGCTGCTCGGGCAGCCCTTCGTAGGAGCGGCGTGGTTCCTCCCCCGCCCGTCCGCGGCCGGTTCCGGGTACGACGCCCTCGCCTCGGGCGGCAGCAACCTCGGCCCGAGCTCGCTACAGCTGCGGGCCTCGGTCGACGCGGCCCGCGCCGCCGCGGCCTCGGCCGACGGCGTCCGGCCGGCCGACGTCCCGCCCGACGCGGTCACCGCCAGCGGCTCGGGGCTCGACCCCGACATCAGCCCCGCCTACGCCTACCAGCAGGTCGACCGGGCCGCCGCGGCACGCGGACTGCCGAGCGACGAGGTACGCCGGCTCGTCACGGCCCACATCTCCGGGCGCACGCTCGGTTTCCTCGGCGAGCCGCGCGTCAACGTCCTCGAGCTCAACCTCGCGCTCGCGCGGGCGCGGTGACGGGAGGGGAGGGGAGGGCGGTGGCGCGCGGAACCCTGCGGGTCTACCTCGGCATGGCGCCGGGCGTCGGCAAGACCTACGGGATGCTGGCCGAGGCCCAGCGCCGGCGCTCCCGCGGCACCGACGTCGTCGTCGGGGTGGTGGAGACCTACAACCGGCCGAAGACGCTCGCCGTCCTGGAAGGGCTCGAGGTCGTCCCGCGCCGCACGCTGGTCTACCGCGGCGCGACGTTCACCGAGATGGACGTCGACGCCGTCCTCGCCCGCCACCCCCAAGTGGCCCTGGTCGACGAGCTCGCGCACACCAACGTCCCGGGCTCGCGGCACGAGAAGCGCTGGCAGGACGTCGAGGAGCTGCTGGACGCCGGAATCGACGTCATCAGCACGGTCAACATCCAGCACCTAGAGTCGCTCAACGACGTCGTGCAGCGCATCACCGGGACGGTCCAGCGGGAGACGATCCCGGACGAGGTGGTGCGCCGCGCCGACCAGATCGAAATCGTGGACATCGCCCCGGAGGCACTGCGCCGGCGGATGGCGCACGGCAACATCTACCCGCCCGAGCGGGTGGACGCCGCGCTGTCGAACTACTTCCGGACGGGGAACCTCACCGCGCTGCGCGAACTGGCGCTGCTGTGGACCGCCGAGCGGGTCGACGAGGGCCTGCAGCGCTACCGCCACGAGCACGGCATCGACCAACCGTGGGAGACCCGCGAGCGGATCGTCGTCGCGCTCACCGGCGGCCCGGAGGGCGCGACCCTCATCCGCCGCGCGGCCCGGATCGCGCAACGCACCGCCGGCGCCGACCTGCTCGCCGTCCACGTCGTCCGCACCGACGGGCTGACCGGCGCCGACCCCGGGCTGCTCGCGCGGCAGCGCACCCTGGTCGAGTCGCTCGGCGGCAGTTGGCATCAGGTCGTCGGGGACGACATCGCCATCGCTCTGCTCGACTACGCCCGGGCGGAGAACGCGACCCAGATCGTGCTCGGCGCCAGCCGCCGCGGCCGGATCGAGACGTTCCTGTCGGGCGAGGGCATCGCCGCCCGCGTCACCCGCCTGTCGGGGCCGATCGACGTGCACCTGGTCAGCCACGAGAAGGCGCGCGGCGCCCGCCACGGGCCGCAGTTGCCGGCCCTGGCGCGCGGGCTCAGCCTCCGGCGCCGGCTGGAGGGCGCCGGCCTCGCCGCCGTACTGCTCCCGCTCGTGACGCTCCTGCTGGCCAACCTGCGGCCGGTGTTGAACCTCCCCAGCGACATCCTGGTTTTCCTCGCCGCCGTCATCGCCGTCGCGCTCACCGGCGGCCTTTGGCCCGCCGTCGCCGCCGCGGTCGCCGCGACCGTCCTCCTCTTCTACTGGTTCACGCCGCCGTACCACACGTTCACGATCGCCGAGCAGAACAACGCCCTCGCTCTGATCGTCTTCGTCGCCGTCGCGATCCTGGTGGCGGAGTTGGTCGAGCGGGTCGCCCGTCGCACCCGAGAAGCCGCGCACGCCACCGCGGAGGCGTCCACGCTCTCCACGCTCGCGGGCAGCGTGCTGCGTGGCGAAACGGCGCTGCCCGCGCTGCTCGAACGCGCCCGGGAGACGTTCGGCATGCGGGCGGTGAGCCTGCTGGAACGCGCCGGCGACCAACCGGACTCCGCGTGGGACGTGGTCGGCTTCGCCGGCGACGCCCCCGTCGGCCCCGACGCGCCGATCCAGGTGGCGCTGACCGACACGCTGCTGCTGGCCGCGGACGGGCGGTCGCTGCGCGCCGAGGACCAGCGGGTGCTCGCCGCGTTCGCCGCGCAGGCCGCGGTCGTCCGCGACCGGC